>JAJYDH010000304.1 GCA_021777685.1 Planctomycetota bacterium
CGGCCGGACCGAGGCGACCATCGGCACGACCCGGGCCGGCGAGGCGTTCACCTACGAGCTGGAGGACGTCGACGGGACCGTCCTGCTGACCGACACCCCGGGCCTCTCCGAGATCGGCGAGGCCGGCGGCGTTCGCGAGGCCGAGGCCCGCGACCTCGCCGCGAGGGCCGACCTGCTCCTGTTCGTGGTCGACCACGACCTGATCCGCTCCGAATTCGAGCCGATGGCCGCTCTGGCGAGGCAGGGAAAACGGTCGATCGTGGCTTTGAATAAAAAAGACCGGCTCCTCGACGCCGACCGCGAGGCGATCCTGGCCAAGCTCCGCGAGCGCCTGGCCGGGCTGGTCGCCCCGCTCGACGTGATCGCCGTCTCCGCCAGCCCCCGGCCGATGCCCGTGCGAATTCAGGGAGCCGACGGGACGGTGACGACCGTCCTGGAGGCCGAGCCCCCCGACATCTCGGCCCTCCGCGAGCGGATCGCCGCCGTGCTCGACCGCGAGGGCGACTCCCTCCGCGCGGGCAACCTCCTGCTCCGCGCCCACCTGATCAACGAGGAGGCCCGCGACCAGGTCTCCAAGGAGCGCGACGTCCGGGCCCAGGCGGTCATCGACAAGTTCCAGTGGATGACGGCCGGCACGGTCTTCGCCAACCCGATCCCCGCGCTGGAGTTGATGGCGACGGGCGCCGTGCAGTATCAGATGATCTCCGAGCTGGCCGCCGTCTACGGCGTCGAGATCACCTCGGCCCACGTCAAGATGATCGGCACGCAGATGATCCAGATGCTGCTCAAGACGGGGCTGGTCGAGGCGACGACATCCCTGATCGCCGGCCTGTTCAAGTCGACCTTCGTCGGCTACGCGGCCGGGGGGGCGGTGCAGGCGGTGTCGATGGCGTACCTCTCGCACGTCTCCGGCCACGCCTTCGCCGACTACTTCCGCCACGGCCAGTCGTGGGGAGACGGAGGGATGGGGGCCGCCTTGATCCGCCAGTTCGACCTCAACAGCCGGGCCGAGTTCCTCCAGGAGTTCGCCAAGCAGGCCATCGCCCGGGTCGTCCCCAAGGTCTTCCAGAAGGCCGAAGCCCCGGCTGGCGGGGGCTCGAAGTCATGAGAATGACGAGAATTCCCGGATCTCGTAGGGGACGCTCGTCGTCCCGAGGCTGCGACGGCGGCCGATCGGCGGGCGGGACGCGAAGCGTCCCCTACGAGGCCATTCCGGCCAGCGGGGGGCCGAGGTTATGAAAGTGACCGGCCTGTCATTGTTCCCGGGACCCGAAGAGACGATTGAGGGGGTCGCCCGCCTGATTCGCCAGGGGAAGCGTACTTGCGTCGACGTCGTCGAGGCATGCCTGAATCGGATCGACGAATGGGAGCCGGAGGTTAGGGCTTGGGTGGTCGTTGATCGTGAGGGGGCGCTCAAGCACGCGAGCGATCGCGACCGAGAGTTGGCGAACGGACACGACCGTGGGCCGCTCCACGGGATTCCCCTGGGGATCAAGGACATCATCGATGTCCGGGGATTGCCGACGTCCGCCGGCTCCAAGCATTGGGGAGGCGGGCATCCGGCGGCGAACGACGCCGAGGTCGTGCTTCATCTCCGGTCCCGAGGTGCCGTGATCCTGGGCAAGACGGTCACGACGCCCTATGCCTGGATCGATCCGCCGCCGACCCGCAACCCCTGGAACCTCGACCGGACACCCGGAGGATCGTCGAGCGGATCGGCCGCCGCGCTCGCGGCCGGGATGTGCCTCGGCGCCCTCGGCACGCAGACCGGCGGCTCCATCACCCGGCCGGCGGCGTTCTGCGGGCTCTCGAGCGTCAAGCCGTCGTTTCGTTCGTTGAATCCCCTGGGCATCGTGCCGTTGTCCCCCAGCTTCGATACGCCGGGCGTCATGGCGAGGACGGTTGGGGACCTCGCCCTCCTCTGGCAGGGCATGGGAGGAAGTGACGATCCGCCGGGCTCGCCGTCTCCCTGGAATGATCCTTCATTTCGCCCCTGCTTCCACCGGCTTCTCGGCTTCTTCGACGAGCATGCCGATATCGTGATGCGGGATGCCGTCGAACGTGTCGTGTCGGAATTCCTGGAGGCCGGGGCCGAAGTCTTCGAGATCGAGGACCGGCCGCGGTCGCCATCTGAAACACGCATGGGACCCTCGTTCCCACGGTCCTCCGTGGGAATGCCCTCTTCGACGCTCCGCGTCGACCGGACGGACGCGGAGTGTCCCAGACGGCATTCCCACGCGGAGCGTGGGAACGAGAAGTTTCTCGGCAACGACGATTTGGCACGATTCGAAGAGGTTCGCCGTTGCCATCGGACCATCATGGCGGCCGAGGCCGCTGCCGAGCATCGGGCCCGGCGTGAGGCCGATCCCGCGGCCTATCCCGCGAACATCTCGGCCCTCATCGATGAAGGATCATCGATCCCAGCGGTGGATTATCTGGAAGTCAGGAAGCGGCAACCAGATCTCATGCATTGGCAGCAAATGCTCTCGCGACGCCCCGACGGGTATCACGCCGATGCTCTGATCGTCCCCGCCGCCATCGGTCCGGCGCCCGATCGATCCTCGACGGGAGATGCGATCTTCAACTCTCCCTGGACATTCTCGGGCCAACCGGCAATCTCGCTGCCGATCGGACTTTCACCCGACGGCTTGCCGCTGGCCATCCAGCTTGTTGGCGTCCGCAACGCCGATTCCCACCTGTTTCGCGCCGCCCGCTGGTGCGAGGTCGTCCTTCGTCGCGTTCGATCCTGACGATGTGTATACGAGCCCTCGGGACTGACCCATGTCGACCGCCGAACCCGCACTGCCCGCACCCGACGAGCCGACCCTCGACTCCGTCCTCGATCAACTCGACGACTCGGAGGGGCTGGTCCTCCGCGCCCGCGAGAGCCTGGAAGAGACCCTGGGCGGGCTCAAGCTCACTCCTGAGGAAGAACGGGCGCTGGCCCCGGAGATCGCACAGCTTCGAGAGTTGACGAAGAAGCTGGACGAGACGACGGTCGAGATCGCCGCGTTCGGGATGGTCAGCCGGGGCAAATCTTCGGTCTTGAATGCTCTGATGGGGCAGGAGGTCTTCCGCGCGGGCTCGACCCACGGGACCACCGTCGAGCGGGCCTCGCAGCGTTGGGAGGTCTCGAAGCCGGTCGGGCCGGGGTGGGAGGAGGCGAAGCTCATCCTGGTGGATACGCCGGGGATCGACGAGGTCGGCGGCGAGACTCGCGAGGCCCTGGCCCGGGACGTGGCCCGGCATGCCGATCTGATCCTCTTCGTCGTGTCGAGCGACATGCAGCGTCGAGAATTCGAGGCCCTGGCGGAGCTTCGCGAGTCGCAGAAGCCGATCCTGCTCGTCTTCAACCAGATCGACCGCTATCCCGACGCCGACCGCGACATGATCTACGCGAAGATCTCCAACGAGCGGGTCCGCCACCTGGTCCGGCCCGAGGACGTGGTGATGACCGCCGCGAGGCCCGACCCGTTCAAGGTCAAGGTCCAGCGCCCCGACGGCTCGACCACGATCTCCTGGGAGCGCCCCGCGCCGGTCATCGAGCCGCTGAAATTGCGAATCTTGGAAGTCCTGGAGCACGAGGGGAAGGCGCTGGTGGCCCTGAATACGTTGCTGTTCGCGGGCGACGTCCACGAGGGGATCGTGGCCCACAAGGTCCGCATCCGCGAGGACGCGGCGAATCGCCTCATCTGGAACTTCTCGCTGGCCAAGGGGGCGACCGTCGCCCTCAACCCGATCCCCGTGGCCGACATGGCGGGCGGCCTGGCCGTCGACGTGGGGATGATCGTCGCGCTGAGCAAGCTTTATGGGATTCCGCTCACCAGGCGGACGGCGGTGATCCTGGTCAAGGACATGGTCCGGGCGATGGGGGCATTGGGCGCCGTCGAGGTCGCCGGTCGCTTGATGGTCGTCGGGGCCAAGGCGCTCCTGGCCGGGACGACGGTGGCCACGGGGGGGATGGCCGCGCCGCTGGCGGCGGTCGGCTACGGGGCGATGGCCCTGAGCTTCGGCGCCACGGCGTCGTGGACGTCGTACATCCTCGGCCGGGCGGCGAAGGTGTACTTGCAGCAGGGGTGCCAGTGGGGCAGCCTCGGGATCAAGACCGTGATCCACCAGATTTTGACCCAGGCCAAGGCCGATTCCGTCGTCGAGCGGCTCCGCGACGACCTCCGGCGGAAGGTGAGCCCGTGAGCGACCGGCCGGTTGACGTCGCCGTCTACGGGATCATCAACGCGGGCAAGTCCAGCCTGATCAACGCCCTCGCCGGCCGGCAGGAGCGCCCCACGGGGCCGATCGGCGGGACGACCGTGGACGTGTCGGGGGTGGTCTGGCGGGTGGTCGGGGCAGGGGGGGATGATGCGGGCTTGGCTTCCTCCCCTCTTCCTCCGGGAGAGGGGCTGGGGGTGAGGGGCGTGGCCTTGGAGAAGGGGTTGGAGACGGGCTTCGATGAGGATCGCTCGACCGGCGACGTCCCCCCACCCCAACCCTCCCCCGCAAGGGGGGAGGGAGTCAGAGAAGAGGGGCATTCGGGCTCTCCTGCCTCCCCTCTCCCTTTGGGAGAGGGGCCGGGGGTGAGGGGCGTCGCATCGGGGTCAGGTCGGGAAACGGGCTTCGATGGCGATCACTCGACGGGCGACGCCCCTCACCCCGGCCCTCTCCCAGGGGGAGAGGGAGGAAGACCGACCTGCCACACCCTCCGCCTCCTCGACACCCCGGGCCTCGAAGAGGTCGGCGACTCGGCTCGGGGCCCTCTGGCGACCGACGCCGCCAGGCGCTCCGACCTCGTCCTGTTCGTGCTGGCCGAGGATCTGACCGCCACGGCCCGCCGGGCTCTCTCGGACCTGAAATCGGCCGGCAAGCCGATCGTGGTGGCCCTGAACAAGATGGATTTGCTCGAACCGGAGGAGCGGGAAGCCGTCCTGAAGGCGGTCAGCGACGGCCTGGCCGGGCTGATCCCGGCGGAGGACATCATCCCGATCTCGGCCGCCCCGATCGTCCGGCGGCTGGTGTTCCTCCCGGCCGGGGGGACGCGGGTCGAGACGACCCGGGGCGAGCCGGAGGTCGAGGGGCTGGAACGGCGGTTGCTGGCGGTCCTGGCCGGGTCGGCGGGCGACTTGCAGGCGCTGGCGGACGTCTCGGGGCGGGTGGAATCGCACGTCGAGGCCCGGGAGGCCGACCGGGCCCGGCTCCGAGCCCTGGCCGAGAAGGTCGCCGACGAGACCAGCGCCGGGCTGGCGATCGCCCTGGCGGTGAACCCGGTGCCGCTGCTCGACTTCCTGGCCGGCCCCGGCGGGCTGGCGATCCTGGTCCGGCGGGTCTCCGAGGTCTACGGCGAGCCGCTCTCGGCCGAGGTCGCCCGGTCGCTGGCGAAGGAGCTGATCCGGGGCGGCCGGGCGGTCCTCTGGGGCTCGCTGGCGGCGACGGTCGGCGGCGGCGCGATGAAGCTCCTGCCGGGCCTCGGGCACCTGGCCGGCGCCCTGACTCAGGGGGCGTCGGCGGGCTACTTCGGCCACGTCGTCGGCCGGGCGCTGGTGGACTACCTCGACCGGGGGCACGACTGGGGCGACGGCGGCCTGGTCGCCGCGCTCGACCGGATCGCCGCGACGGCCGACCGCAAGGCGATCACCAAGGGGCTGGCCGACCGGATCAGGGCCCGGCTCAAGGGGGCGCGATGACGTCGACGGGGCTCCGCCGGGCCCTGGCCGCGGCCGGGCTGGCGGCGGTGCTGGCGTACCCGACGGCCCGGGCGGTCCGGTCGCTCCGGATGACCCGGGGGGGCGTGGCGACCTTCGCGGCGATCGTGGGGTACGCCAACGCCGGGGACCTGGACGCGGCCCGGTCGCTCTGCTCGCGGCGATATCTCGGGGCCCATCCCTTGCGGCCCTCGCCCGAGGGCGGGATGGTCGGCCTTCCCCGGAGGGTCCACCCCAACTTCCGGGCCTGGGCCGAGGGGGACGAGGTCCGGCTCTGCCCGACCGACCGGGTCGGGCCGGTCTATCGGCTGGTCTTCGAGGGGGGGGCGTGGAAGTTCGACGGGCTCGCCGGCCTGCTCGGGCCGGGGGGCGAGGTCGTCCCGGGGGCGGCCGTCGAAGATTCCCCTTAAGTTTCCTTCGGGAACTTCCGGCCTTGCGGAATCCCTTTGACTGGGGTACAAGCCCCCTCGCACATCGTCCGGCAAAACTTGAGGACTTCCGCCCAGGGACGGGCGGGTCCTGACCTCGACTCGATCTCGAACGTCCGACGCGGCCGACTCCCCGGCGCGCGCCGGGGACATCGGTAACTCCTGACCTCCGACGAGCACCCCCCGCCCGACGGCGAAGGGTCCGCGCCGAGGGGCCATCATCGGGACCGATCGCGCATGACACGCGGCGTAAAACAAAGACCGCCCGCGCCAGGGATGGCGACGGCGGCCGAACGGGCGAGACTCTGGGCGTGGAGCCTCCGGGCCCAGCTCGCCGTCCTCGGGTTCCTCCTGGCCCTGGCCGGCGGGGCGACCGCCGCCAAGACCGGCGAGATGCCCGAGGGGACGATCGCCGAGATCCGGATCGAGGGCAACTCCTCGATCACCCCGGAGCAGATCCGCGGCAGGATGAAGAGCCGCGCCGGCCGCCCGCTCGACCGGGCCATCGTCGAGGAGGATTTCCGGGCCCTGGAGTCGACCAAGTGGTTCACCCAGGTCGGGATCTACTTCGACGAGGCGCCCGGCGGCAAGGGGATCATCGTCGTCGTCCGCGTCACCGAGATGCCGGTGCTCAAGGACGTCCAGTTCATCGGCCTGGTCCAGAGCCCGGGACACGTCAAGCTCAAGGACATCGAGGAGGCCACCGGCCTCAAGAAGGGGGCCCGGGCCGACTCCGCCAAGGCCCAGATCGCCGTCCACCAGATCCAGACCCTCTACGAGGAAAAAGGCTTCGAGAAGGCCGAGATCAAGCTCATCGAGGGGGGGAAGGTCGGCGACACCCGCGTCGTCATCGAGATCTTCGAGGGGCCCAAGTTCAAGATCGAGAGCATCGACTTCGTCGGCAATGAGTTCGTCGACGACGGCGTCCTCGCCACCAAGATCGAGAGCCGTCGCGGCATCCTCGGCCTGAGCTTCCTCGGCGCCAAGCGGCACAAAGAGAGCCTCCAGAACGACCGCGTCGCCCTGGCCAAATACTACCAGGATAACGGCTTCTTCGACGTCAAGATCTCGGCCACGACCAAGCCGGGCACGGAGCTGGGGCAGGAACGGATCACCTTCACCATCTCCGAGGGGGCCCAGTACAAAGTCCGCAAGATCATCATCGAGGGGAACAAGCAGATCCCCGAGGAGAAGCTCCGCGAGGGGATGATGGTCAAGGTTGGCCAGCCCTATAACGAGGGGATGCGCGAGTCCGACAACCAGGCGCTCCTGACCAAGTACTGGGGACTGGGCTGCATCGACACCCGGATCGAGAAGGACCAGAAGATCACCGACGAGCCCGGGATGGTCGACGTCGTCTACCACATTGAGGAGGGGAACCCCTACATCCTCGGCCAGATCATCATCCGGGGGAACGCCCGGACCAAGGACAAGGTCCTCCGCCGCGAGGCCCTCATGGCCGGCCTGCTCCCGGGCGAGGTCCTCGACAAGAACCGGCTGGAGACCTACAAGAAGCGGCTGGGCAACCTCGGCTACTTCGTCAAGGACCCGGCGCAGGGCAAGCCGATCGACGTCCAGATCGTCAACCCCCGCTCGGGCGACAAGCCGTTCGGCACGGACGTGCTGTCCGAACCCGGCGTGGACCTGACCCGGATGCAGAGCCCCGAGCTGGGCCCGCCGCAGCTCGGCGAGCCGCCGGCCCTGCCGCCGTTGGACGTCCCCTCGGCCCCCGGCCCGGGCGCGATGTCGCCCCCAGGCCAGGCGCCCCCGCCGGCGGCGAACCCCGGGCCCGACGGGATCATGCCGTTCGGCGGCTCCGGCGGCCTGTTCGCCCCGCCGGTGAACACGGTCCCGCGGCCGGCCGCACCGCCGCCGTC
>JAJYDH010000305.1 GCA_021777685.1 Planctomycetota bacterium
ATGGACGGTGGACAGATCCGGGAGCAAGCTCCCTCCGGGAAAGCGGGAGCAAGCTCCCGCACTCCAAAAAGTCTCGCCCGGAAACCGGGAAGTTATTGAATCGGTAATCCCTATTGGTTGGTCATCGACCCGATCGGCCCGCGCCCGATGGGCCCCAGAATGAGGCGGATGTCCCCATGACTCGAAGGCTCACCTGGCTCGTCGGCCTGGGCCTGATGGCGGCGGCGGTCGGCCTGGCGGTCGACGCCCCGAAGGTCGACCCGGAGGTCGGCAGGTCGTACCGGGTCCCCTACCGGATGACCGACACGAACCACTTTTTGGTCCGCGTCCGGATCGACGGCAAGGGGCCGTTCAACTTCCTGGTCGACACCGGGGCCCCCGCCCTGTTCGTCGGGGCCGAGGCGGCGAGGAAGGTCGGCCTCAAGCCCGACCCCGACGAGTATTTCACCCCGATCGGCCGCCTCGACTTCGAGGGGGGCGCCAGCCTGACCGGGATGAAGGCCCGGGTCGAGGACGTCTTCCAGATGGTCGGCATGAACGCCCTGGGCCTGCCCGGCGCGTCGATCGACGGCATCCTCGGCTTCACCGCGCTGGCCCGGTTCAAGATCGAGCTCGACCCGACGAAGGACCGGATGACCTGGACCCGGCTCGACTACAATCCGAAGGACCCGTTCATCCCCCGCGCCGCGCTCAAGAAGCAGCAGCCGGCCGAGATGCAGGCGATGAACGCCCTGGGGCCGATCGCCAGGTTCGCCGCCGCGGTCCTCGGCAAGCAGCCCGAGGAGCAGCTCCACCCGCAGGGGTTCCTTGGGATCGGGCTGGCCGAGGAGGCGGGCGGCCTGAAGGTCGTCGAGCCCCTGGCCGACTCGCCCGCGTCCGGGGCTGGCCTCAAGGCCGGCGACCGGCTGGTCAAGGTCGGCGACAAGCCGGTCTCGACCCTCAAAGGCGCCCGCGAGGCCGTCTCCGAGGTCCGGCCGGGCGACAAGGTCGCCGTCTCCGTGGTCCGCGACGGCAAGGCGATCGACCTGACCCTGACCGCCGGGGAGGGCTTCTGATGATCCTCGAATCGATCCGCCGCCCGCTCGCCCTGCTCTCGGTCGCCGCGCTGGTGGCGGGACCGCCCTCGGCGCTGCCGGCGCAGGCGCCTCCGCCGTCGAAGGCGGCCTCGGTGCCGTTCGAGCTGGTGGCGTCGAACCACATCGTGGTCAAGGCCACGATCAACGGCAAGGGGCCGTTTCGCCTGGTGTTCGACCTCGGGGCGCCGGTCACGCTGATCGGCAACAAGGCGGCCGAGGAGTCGGGCGTGGTCGCCAAGGGGGCGCCCAAGTCGTTCCTGATGGCCATGCGGGGCGAGGGGACGATCAAGGACCTGGAGGTCGGCGAGCTGAAGGCGAAGGACGTCCCGGTGATCGTCCTGGACCACCCCACGCTCAAGGTCCTCGGCGGGTTCCTCGGCCGGCCGCTCGACGGGATCATCGGCTTCACGTTCTTCGCCCGATACCGGACGACGATCGACTATCAGGCCAGGATCATGACCCTGGAGCCGGTCGACTTCGCGGTCCGCGACATCCTCAAGGACCTGCCCGACCGCCTGGCCGGGCCCAAGGTCGCGAAGCGTCGAGTGCTGGCGCCGGGCGGGCTCTGGGGGCTGACGCTGGGCGACCCGGTCGACGACGGCGCCGGCGTGGCGATCAGGACCGTCCGCCCCGGCTCCCCCGCCGAGGCCGCCGGTCTGAAGCCCGGCGACGTCCTGACCACGCTCGACGGCCGATGGACCGCCAGCGTCTCCGACGTCTACGCCGCCGCGAGCGGCGTCGAGCCCGGCCAGCTCGCCGAGGCCGTCCTGTTGCGCGACGGCAAGGAATTGAAGGTGCAGGTCAAGCCGGTCGAGGGGATCTGACATCAGATCGGTCGGGACACGATCCTGCCATTGCCCGCGACCGACAGGCCTGGGACAATGCCGCGAGCTGGAGCTTGTACCCGGGGCCGGAGTTGGTCGATGCCGCCGACGTCGAGCCGCGACTTTCAGAAGGCGGCCGGCCAGCGGTTGACCGCCGCCGAGACATTGCTCCGGGAAAGGTTGACCCTCGACGCCCAGTACATCGGAGGCTATGCCGTCGAGTGCTCATTGAAGGCCCTCATCCTGGAACTGACGCCCGATCCCGGCAAGCCGGACAGGCTCAAGCGAATCACCTCGGGGGCGAGCATGCACCGTCCGAAGGTGCTGCTTCGTGAATTACGCGATCTCGGGGTGGCGTTACCCGCGAAGCTCGACAAGCGGCTGAGACGTTCCGACTGGGCCACCGACTTGCGTTATGAGACGGGGCGGCGGGACATGGGCGAGACCGTCGCCTTCCTGAAAACGGCGAAAGAAATCTACGATTGGGTGGAAGGCCAATTGCCATGATCCAGACTGCCTCAACCCGCTGGGAGGCGAAGCGGACTGATGAGACGCGACAGGTCGAGGAGTACCTACGGAATGCGGGTTTCGATCAGGTCGACGCCTATCGCTACAACTCGGCCTCGATCCGCGTCCGGGTGATCGATCGTCGTTTCGAAGGACTTCCCGTCGAGAACAGGGACGCGATGGTCGAGCCTCACCTGAAGGCCCTCCCGGAACGGACGCGGGCCGACATCATGACCCTCTTCACCTTCGACCCGGCGGAGTTGCGGGAGCCGTCGACAAACTTGAGGGAGTTCATGATGAACGCGGAGTTCGACGACCCGAGCCCGACGATGTTGTAGGCATGTCCGAACTCGCCCGCCCTTCGCCGCCGGCCCATCCCTGGGACGGCTACCTGATCGGGCCGGAGAACGCGCTGGCGCAGGCCGGGGCGATGGCCCTGGCGCGGGGGGAGGCGGCGGGGGTCTCGCCGCTGGTGGTGCACGGCCCCTCGGGTTCGGGGAAGTCGCGGCTGCTGGCGGGCCTGGTGGCGGAACGGCTCTTGCGGCGGCCGGAATCGGCGGCGGCCCACCTGGAGGCGGAGGCGTTCGCGGCGGCCTGCGCCGAGGCGTCGGGCCGGCCCGGGGGTTGGGCCGAGGTCCGCGGCCGGTTCCGGCGGCTCGACCTGTTCGTCCTCGACGACATCCAGGCCCTGGAGCGGGCGCCCTGGGCGATGGAGGAGCTGTCGCACACGCTCGACGCCCTCGACGAGGCGGGCGCGGCGGTGGCGGTCGCGGCGAAGTCGGGCCCCGGTCAGTGGTCGGGGTGGCCGGCGCGGCTGGTCAGCCGGCTGTCCGGCGGGCTCTCGGTCCGGGTCGACCCGCCGTCGCCGGAGTCGCGCCGGCGCTACCTGCTCGACCGCGCGCGGGGCGGCGGCCTGGCCCTGCCGATCGACGTCGTGGAGCCCCTGGCCGAGGCCGCCGACGGCTACCGGACGCTCGACGGCTGGCTCGCCCAGTTGAGGCTGACCGCCCGGGTCGGGCGCGGCGTGATCGGCCCGGAGGCCGTCGAGGCGATCCTGGCCGGCGACCCGATCGGCCCGCCGACTCTCGACGAGATCGCGAGGGCGGTGGCCGGGAAGTTCGGCCTGAGCCTCCGCGACCTCCGGGGCCCGACCCGCCGGGCGGTCGTCGCCGAGGGGCGGCACCTGGCCATGCACCTGGCTCGGGTCCATACCCCGATGAGCTTCCGGGCGATCGGCGACTACTTCGGCGGCCGGGACCCCGCCACGGTCCGCCACGCCTGCAAGGCCGCCGCCGACCGGATCGCCGCCGACCCCGCCCTGCTCGCCGCCTGCGAGGCGCTGGCTCGGGGGTGGGGGCCCTGACCGGCCGTCACTTTCGCACTGCCCTACCGACCGGCCCGCGGCCCCATCTTCCTCCCCTCTCCCTTTGGGAGAGGGGCCGGGGGTGAGGGACATCGCACCGTCGATGACTCGGAAAGAGGGCTCAGATGGCGATCACTCACCCGGCGACGCCCCTCACCCCGGCCATCTCCCAGGGGGAGAGGGAGCCAGAATGGGCTTCGGACGAAGGTCGAAAAAATGACGGTCGGTCAGCCGTGAGGCTCCCGGGCCGCGTCCTCGGCCGCGATCCGGTCGAGGAGCAGGATCAGGGAATGTTCCATCTCGGCGGGCCTGAAGCCGAACGGCCCCCGCCCGCTCTTGAAGGCCACCTTCCCCCGGCGATCGATCAGATAGAGCCGGCTGGGGATGCCGCTGTACCGGTCGTTCACCGCGTCGTCGATCGAGTCGACGACCATCGGGAAGCCCAGGTTGAGGGTCCGGTTGCAGACCTGCGCGACCGACCGCCGCTCGTCGTCGGTCCGGGGCTGCGGGATGGCCACGCCCACGCGGTCGTTGTTCTCCATCCGCCAGCCGTCGGTCGGGTGGGCCTCGCGGACGTAGACCATCAGGAACGTGGCGCGGTCCTGATAGCGTCGGTGGAGCTTCTCCAGGTTCCCCGCCTGGCCCCGGAACGGCCCGCAGGTGAAGTTGCCGAAGATCAGAACCACCGGCTTCGGCCCGATCAGCTTCGAGAGCGTGACCTCCTCCTTGCCGTCGACCGTCCTGAGCGTGAAGTCGGGCGCGGCGTCGTCCAGGGAAGGTCCCGGCGGGAACGCCCCGAGTTCCCGGCGGACGAAGCTCCTGAGCAGCGTCGGGCGCGTCGGCCCCCCCTGCCCCGCCGGCACTCCCCGCGCGATCCGAGGGGGCGGCGTGAGCGCCTGCTCGATGTCGGCCCGCGAGAGGAAGCCGAGCCCACCGCTGTCCATCGCCCGGAAGACGGACTCGAACTCCTCGCGGGTGATCTTGCCGTTGCCGTCGCGATCGGCCCGGCCGAACAGCGACAGGCCCGGCGGGGCGGGCTGGGGGCTGAAATCGAAGTCGGCGGCGGTCAGGGAGCCGTCCCGGTCGAGGTCGAGCCGGGCGAAGTCGGCGTCCGATCCGGCGAACTCGGCCCGCGCGATCGAACCGTCGCCGTCCCGGTCGAGGGCGGAGCGGGTCGACTTCCAGTCGAAGCGGGTCCGGGTCGCGGCCTTGCGGAACCAGCCGTCGTTGCCGCCCAGGCGATCGCCGACCACGACGATGTCGGCGAGCATCGCCAGCCATTCGGGGTGGCCGGGCCACGCCTTTTCGAGGAACGCGGCGCCCGAGGGCGGGGCGACCGCGGCCGGCGGGGCCGCCGATGGTCCGGTCGGGCCATCGTCGGCCGAACAGGCCGAGGTGAGGATCAGCCCGGCGAGGACGGCCCGGGCTGGACATCGATCGATCATCGGTGAAATCTCCTCCGCGCGATCAGCCTGAGTTCGGGCCGCGAGAGATCAACGCTTGTCCCCCGCATTCGGTCTCGTGTTGAAGTAGTCGTAGAAGACGTTCTCCCGCTCCAGGGTGAGCTGGAAGCCGTTCGAGATCCGGGTCATGTAATGATAACGAGATGCGTTCAGGACGACGAGGAGCGCGCGATCGGGTCCGAAGTCGCGCTTGAGGACGTCCAGCTCGTCGTCCGAGATCGCCCAGGGGGTCGCGGTCAGCTTCCGGGCGAAGGCGTAGGCGTGCTGCTCGGCGGCGGGGAAGCTCGACCAGTCGTCGCCGGCCAGCAGCCGGCTCCGCTCGGCGATCTCGTCTCTGGTCAGGCCGGCGACCTCCCAGGTCATCTCGCAGTGGCCCATGCAGTAGGAGCACTTCATGGCCTTGGTCGTGACCCAGAAGAGGCCCGACGCGAAGATCCGGTCCCACTTCGGCCCGCCCTCGGCGCCGGCGGTCCTCATGAGGATCTCGAAGGGGACGGCCAGCTCGGGGGCGTAGCCGAAGACGATCCGATACCAGACGATGTCGCTCGGCCTTTCGATCAGGCCGGGCGGGAGGTTGCGGGCGACCTCGTCCCAGGGCGGGACGCGGAGGCGGGTCGGCTTGCGGCGCTGGGCTTCGAGGCGGCCCTGGAGCACGTCGTAGGAGTCCTCGGCCCATCGGGGGTCGTCCGCGACGAGGTCCCGGCCGGAGGGCTTCGGCAGGGGCGACTTGACCGGGGGCGGTGGCGGCGTGGTCCGGGTCGTGAACGAGGCGGGGTCGAAGGCGACGTCGACCGGGGGCAGCGGCCCGCCCGGCTCGACGGAGGCGCCGAGGCAGAGCAGGACGCGGTCCTGGAAGTTGGCGTAGGCCATCAGCAGGACCATCGAGGCGGCCCGGTTCTCGCCGAAGTGCTTGACCAGGGCGGCGAACTCGGCGTCGGTGACCGAGTCGGAGGCGACGGTCATCTTGCGGGCGAATTCGAGCGCCGAGCGGTCGGCGTCGGACCAGCCGGGATGTCCTTCGCGGCCCAACGCCTCGATCCGGGCCTCGTCGAGGCCGGCCCGGCGGGCGTCGGCGAGGGCGTAAGCCTCGGCGTACCCGCAATGGTCGGCGTGGGCGGCGACCCACCGCATCGCGGCCCGGAGCTTGGGGTCGAGCGGGCTCCTGGTCCGCTGCGCCAGGTCGAGTTGGAGAAAGGCGGCGGTCGTCCGGGGGACCTCGCCGGCGAGCATCCTCGCCCAGACCGGCAGCGGCTGGCCCGCGCCCTTCGCGGCCGGGGGGAGGCGCTTCCAGGCGTCTTCATCGCTCAAGGGGGCGACGAGTCGGCCCCCTTCGCGAGGAGGGGCGGCCATCGTCACGGCCGGGAGAAAACCGGCGCCGATCACGAGCAGGGCGGTCAGGTTCATGGTCGAAGTCATGGTAATTTCCCAGGTTGTGGGCGGTCTAGCGGAAATCGCGGAAGACCGTGAGGATCGGGCTGGTGCCGACGACGTAGGAGACCTTCTTGCGGACCTCCTGGCCCTGGGGAGTCCGGAGGGTCAAGCTCGCGGGGATGTGGAGGTTGGCGCCGGCCTCCTTGCCGTCGCCCTCGATCCGGTAGTCCAGCAGCCTGGCGCCGCCGATCCAGTCGAGGTCCTGGACGGTCATCGCGGGCAGGGCGTCCTTGAAGGCCGAGGGCGGGTCGCCCTTCTTCCAGCCGTCCAGCGCGACGGCCAGGGCTTGCCGCGCCCGGGGGGCGTCGACGGGCGAGGCGCCCGTCGACCACGAGCAACCGCCCGCCATCGCGGCGAGTCCGGCCAGGGCCGCGACGGCGAGGCGGGCGGGGGATCGGTCAGTGTGCATGTTTTCCCCCTTGTCAATACGAATCGGCGCCGATGACCTCGCCGCCGTTCCGGGTGCCGAGGGCTCGCCAGGTGGCGATGTTCACGCTGTCCTTGACGAAGCGGACCGAGCCGTCGCCGAGGAGCACGTTGACCCCGCCCGCGTGGTGGCTGCTCGGCGGCATGCACGCCCGGAGCGCGGTGAAGAAGCCGCAGGAGCGCGTGTTCGGCCCGGTCACATGGAGGCAGACGTGCTGCCCGTTGACCCAGGGGGCGCCCATGAAGAGGGGGAACTGGCTGGCCGGGTCGTAGATGTTGATGGCCTGGCACGCCTGTACGGCGTCGGCGATCGTCGTGGGCTGCGCGGGCGAGAAGAAGACATCCGCGATCGGGCTGACGACCCCGTTGGTGAAGTCGGCCAGGACCCGCTCGCTGAAGAAGGCCGTGTTGGACAGGCCGTCGGTGACCTCGGCGAAGCGGGTCGAGCTGTTCCCGTAGAAGACCCCGTTGGGCGGGGCCAGGCCCACGTTCGGCCCGTCCGCCGCCTGCCAGACGATCCAGCTCCCCATGTCGGCCATGTAGTTGGTCTGCCCGCCGTATTCGGGGTGCGCGTCGGCGACGTCCGAGGGGCAGCTGAAGGTGGCGACCCTCATGTTGAGGACCGTGCTGTTGGTCGGGTCGCCGTTGGCGAGCGAGAAATTGATGGCGTTGTAGGCCGACGTCTGCTCCAGGGCGGGGAGCATGTGGCTCAGGGCCGAGAAGCTCGTCCCGTTGTGGACCAGCTCCGCCCCCGGCAGCGCCCCGCGCGAGTCGTGGTAATTGTGGACCGCCAGGCCGATCTGCTTGAGGTTGTTGACGCACTGGGCGCGCCGGGCGGCCTCGCGGGCGGCCTGGACGGCGGGCAGGAGCAGGGCGATGAG
>JAJYDH010000306.1 GCA_021777685.1 Planctomycetota bacterium
TTGCAGCCCCGGAGGGGCGACCGTCAGTAGCCCGGGGTGAAACCCTGGGAGGATGGACGCGGCGAGGGAGATTGAGCCCTGGAAGGGCGACCGTTCCGCCGCGACCGGGGCGACTGCCGCCCATCCAGGGCTCGATGGACCTGGATCGGGTCCCGAGTCCCGGGGGGCGCCCCGGGCTACTGACGGTCGCCCCTCCGAGGCTGCAAGTTGAGACGTATGCCGAACTTACGACACACTCAGCCGAGGACGGCGGGGCAAGCCCTACCCTCCATGTGTCATCCGCTCGTGATCCGCTGTAATTTTCCTGTCTATCTATAATCAGTCTCAGTTGCGTTAATAAAACGCCAAAGTCTCCTCCGGGTGAAGGTCGTCGCCGGTCGGGTGGGCCGTTCGGAAGTTTTCCATCCGGCCGATCACCGATGCCACGCCCTCACCCCGGCCTGGGCTGTCGAAAAGCTGGCCTTGATCGAGTCATTGACTCATGCTGAATGCGTCGGGTGCGGGCTCTGAGCCGCAGGACGGAGGATATGGAAGGATCGGGCCGCCGCCGGGCATCGCGAGGTCGGCTCCTTGAGGGTCAAGGTCCGCGACCTCCAGGCCTGGCGCGACCTCTGGAATCAGCGGGCCTTGGCCTCGGAAAAGCCGGATCTCAGATCCGGCGGGCCGCGTCGGGACTTCGATCACTGCCGCTTGTCGATCGGGACGACCTGCCGGTTGGGCGGGCCGATGTACCTGGCCCGGGGGCGCATCAGGCGGTTGTGGTCGAGCTGCTCGATGATGTGGGCCGCCCAGCCGGCGACCCTCGCCATCGCGAAAATCGGCGTGTAGATGTGGATCTCCAGGCCCATGTAGTGATAGAGCCGGGCGCTGGGCCAGTCGACGTTGGCGGGCAGGGCCTTCTGCTCGGTCACGGCCTTCTCGATCGGCTCGGCGATCCGCTCCCAGCGGTCCTCGCCCACCTCGGCCGCCAGGGCGGCGCAGTGCGTCTTCAAGATCCGGGCGCGGGGGTCGCCGTTCTTGTAGACGCGGTGGCCGAAGCCCATGATCCGCTCCTTGCGGGCCAGGGCGTCCTGAATCCACGACTCGGCCTTCTCGGGCGATCCGACCCGCTCCAGGACCTTCCACGCCTCCTCGTTGGCGCCACCGTGGAGCGACCCCTTGAGGGTGCCGATCGCCGCGACGATGCCCGAATAGATGTCCGAGAGCGTCGAGACCGTGACCCGGCCGGAGAAGGTCGAGGCGTTCAGCTCGTGCTCGGCGTAGAGGACCAGCGAGAGGTCGAACGCCTTGTGCATCGCCTCGCTGGGGACCTCGCCGGAGATCATGTAGAGGAAGTTGCTCGAGAAGTCGAGGTCGGCCCGGGGGGCGAGCGGCTCCTGTCCCCGGTCGATCCGCTCGCGGGCGGCGACGGCCGTGGGCATCTGCGCGAGCATCCGCTCGGCCTTGCGGACGTTGGCGGCGTGGTCGGTCGGCGGGGCGTTGACCTCGGGGTCGAAGTGGGCCAGGACGCTCACCGATGTCCGGAGCACGTCCATCGGGTGATTCCCCTTGGGGATCTGGCCGAGGAGCGCGATGAGGGGCCCCGGCAGGGCGCGGGCCGCCCTGGTCCGGGACTGGAACGCCTCCAGCTCCGCCCGCGTCGGCAGCTCTCCGTGGAGCAGCAGGTAGGCGGTCTCCGGGTACGAGACGGTCGCGGCGAGGTCCTCGATCTGGTAGCCGCGATACTCCAGGCCGCCGGCACCTTGCTTCCCCTCGACGTTGGAGATCGCCGTCTCATTGGCGATCACACCTTCCAGGCCGGGGTAATAGTGATCTTCCGACGCAGTGCTCATGGCGGACTTCGCTCCAACGAGGTGAGCAATACCAGCAGGCCGAGACCGGTACGACCGGTCCTCGCCCGTCGACGGGCCGGGCCTTTCACGAGCGCCCCCGCCCCGACCGCGACGGGCACCGCGACCTCCCTTGAACACTATCCGACATCAAGGCTTCGGTCAAAGGGACGAGGCCGGGCCTCGCGGATTCGCGTCCGGGGCCCGGATCATCGCCCCGGATGGAGGGCCGGAGGGACTTCGAGGCCGTTTTCCGGACTCCGGCGAGACTCCTCGCTCTCGTCTCGCCCAGTGTAAGCGAACCCGGGCCCGGCTTCCACCGCCTCCCGGCCGAGTTCCGAGCCGCCCCCGATCCGGGGCGCAAACCTGAAGGGGGCCATCGACTTGCCGTGAAGCAAGCCGAGGCCCCCTGGTCAGTACGACCCCTCCGACTCCCACCCCCAAGGTGAGTTGTCCACGCCTTCCGCCCAGATTGCGCGGACAGCCGGAGAGGGACGCTTGCTCGTGGTTCGTGGTGGCGATTCGCTCGCCTCACGGACCTGTTTTAGTCCCGAGAATCGGAAGGGGAAGGGACCCTGCCGAATTTTTCCCGGAGTTTTCTTCCGGCTCGCGGGGTCGATTCGTGCGGACCCGGTAGACCGCGTACCGCCCCTCGACCCGGAGCAATTCCAGCGGGCCGTCCGGGTCGCCCGGGGGTCGGGCCGCGGCCAGGACGTGCGTGGCTCCCTGGCGGAGGGCGAGCGCCGCGCGCCCGGCGTCGGTCAGCCGGCCGTATCGGGCTTCGAGGGCGTGACGATCCGCCAGGTAGGCCCGGACGAACCCGGCCGTCGGGCCGTCGAAGCCGACGTGGTCGCGATAACGCCCCGACCAGTCGGCGAGGCCCTCGGCGTGGTAGGGGCTCGCCGCCCGGTTGAAGGCCAGCGGTCGCCTCGACCAGAGCCGGAACGTCTTGGGGCCGGGAGGGCCGACGAACCGGGCCGAGGCCGGCGTGTTCTCGCGGGCCCAGACCGCCAGCCGCTCCAGGTCGTCCGCGGGGACTTCCGCGAACCGGCAGCGCCCGACCAGACCGGCCGACCAGCCATGCGCCGAGGGATCGGAGACAATCCAGGGGACCGCCAGGGCCGACGCCGGGACCGCCCAGGCCCCGACCATCGCCCAGGCCAGCCGCCGGGGGGTCCAGCACAACCGGCGGGTCGCCAGGCTCGCCGCACCCAGGGCCCCGAGTCCCGCCAGCAGCGCGACGTGGCCCGACTCGGTGTCGTGCCTCGCCAGGAACGCCAGGCCCAGGGCCAGGACCGCCAGCCCCGAGCCGTCGCGGGCGGCCTTCGAGGCCGAGGCCCATTCGAGCGCCGCCATCGTCAGGTCGACCGCCGTCGCCACGACCAGCGACCAGTCTCCCGCCAGCCCGGAGCCGATCAGGACGGCCCGGCCCCGGCTCGCGAGGTCGCCCCGGCCCCAGAGCATCGCCAACCGGCCCGAGACCGCGACCAGCGCCAGCCCCCGGGCCAGGGTCGCCATCCGGAACGGCTGGAAGACCGTCACCCGGACGTCGCCGACCACCTCGACCGCCAGGTAAGCCAGGCCGAGGCTCGTCAGGTTGACCGCCATCAGGGCCGCCAGCCTCGACCGGGCCGCCGGCCAGGGCCCGGACCCCGACCCGACGAACGCCAGGAGGGCGAGCGTCGGATAGCAGCCCCAGGCGAGCCACTGGGGCATCCGCCAGGTAGAAGGCAGCATGTGCTGCGGCCCCTGGACCATCACCGCCAGGAGCCGGAATTCCTCCGGCGGCAGCCCCTCGAAGAGCCGCCCTCCCTGCCCCGCCATCAGGGCCAGCCCGGGCGCCAGAGCCAGGCCGAGGACGCCGATCGCCGCGATCGCGACCGGCCGGCTCACGCCGCTCCAGGCCGGCCGGATCGCCCAGACGGACCAGCCCGCCGCCAGGGTCAGGCCCAGTTGGAGCCCGACGGACGGGTGGACCAGCGTCGCCAGGCCGAGGCAGCCCCCGCCCGCCCAGACCCCTCGCCTCGGGTCCCCGATCGCCGAGGCCAGCGCCAGCCATCCGAGCGCAAACCCGACCAGTCGGTCGAGTAACGTCGCCTCGAACAGGTGGTTCGTGCCGATGTTCCCCGCCTTGGCGGCCAGAACGAGGACGACGGCGATCAGCCCGACCCGGCCCCCAACCTCGGGCCAGACGGCCCTCGCCAGACGGTCCAC
Organism: Planctomycetota bacterium; assembly: GCA_021777685.1. GTDB lineage: Bacteria > Planctomycetota > Planctomycetia > Isosphaerales > Isosphaeraceae > Tundrisphaera. The sequence goes on from JAJYDH010000306.1 coordinate 4,044, forward strand.
GCCCAGGCTCGTGGCGACCAGGGTCAGGGCGAACAACCCGAGCAACGCCGCCGCCAGGCCGAACGGCCGGCTCGACCAGTCGAGCAGGGTGAGATAGCCCCGATGCGGGTTGAAGGCGTCGAAGGCCCGGACGAACGGGTCGGTCGCGAAGAGCGCCGGGTCCTGGGCGTGGAGGAGCAGCGGCAGGCGATATGCCTGGTCGCCGTCGAACGAGTGGTAGCCGCGCAAGGTCAGGTAGAGGCCGAAGATGAGGAGGAACCAGGCCCAGCGGGGTGGCGAGCCGTGATTTATGGCGACCTCAACATTGTCTGCCTCCCTCTCCCTTTGGGAGAGGGCCGGGGAGAGGGGCGTGACACCACCAGCCGGGTCGGAATTGGCCGGTTCGAGCCCCACTCGAGATGCGACGTCCCTCACCCCCGGCCCCTCTCCCAAAGGCGGAGGGGAGACAGACTCGCGATCAACGTCAGGACCCAATCCCGTGGCCATCCCTGACCCTCCCCGGCCGGTCGGCCCGGAGGTCGGGCCGATGGGCGAGGGGGAGTCTGACGCGAGTCGAGCGATCGGTCAACGCGGATCGCCGGTCACGGCCCGGTCGAGCCGGCGGAAGGCCTCGTCGAACTTCTCGGTGAAGTCGGGGGCCGTCGGGTCGAGGGCGTCCGGGGCGGGTAGGTCGAGACGAGGGGGCCGGCTCGCGGTCTGGACTGGCGGGGGCTCGGGGGCCTCGGCCGGCCCGGGCTCGCTCGGGCCGGGTTCGGCCGAGGGGCTGGCCACTCCCATCTTCCGGACGTGCCCCACGAAGTGCTGGACCGGCGCCGCGGCCCAGATCTGGTCGGCCGGCCGGTATTTCTCGTTCAGGGCCAGGGCCCGCGACGTCCTGAGCTGATCGGCCGCCCAGGGGACCTGCTTGACCCAGGTCAGGGCGTACTTGTCGATCGCCCCGACCAGGAACGCGGCGACGACCGCCCCCTTGCCGATCGACATCAGGAATCCGGCGAACTGGTCCGCGCGGTTGGGCTCGGGCTCGCCGTAAGGCCGTCTCCGATAAAGCTTGACGACCAGAGTCCCCAGGCCGGCCATCGCGATGTACGACGCCACGGCCGACGCCCACCAGAGCATCCGGTCGAACAGCGCGGGCGGGATCGACGCCAGGTAGGGCGCGACGTGGGGCCGGGCCCAGTCGCGCAGAGGCCCGGCCGCGTAGACGCAGCCCACCACGCTCCCCAGCCGGATCGCCTGGAGGACGAACCCGCGGAACCAGCCCCGGATCGCCCCGATCAAGACCATCACCCCGAGCGCGATATCCAACCCCATGGGTCCAGCCCCTCCTCCGGTCTTCGTCCGCGGTGCCTACTCGTGGATTCGCCGGCGGAGGACCAATCTTGAGTTCCATCCACCGGGCTGTATCCCTTCCATCGGCCGGCCCGGCCCGCCACTTGAATGATAGCGGATCTTTCAGCGTCTTTCCGCTCAATGGATCGGGTCGGCAGGGTCATTCCAAGGTCCTCGGTCCGGCGACGCCCCCCACCCCAACCTTCCCCCGCGAGGGGCGGGGGTTAGGGGGCCGGACGCAGGCGGATCTCCCCGGCCGAAGGCCGGATCTGGCCCCCTCCCCCCTTGCGGGGGAGGGTTGGGTTGGGGGGCAATGGACGCGGACTTGACCCTTGAACGACCCTGACCGGGTCGGCGATGGGATGGTCGGACACCTCGGGCTTCGCCAGCCCGTCCGAGGGCACGACCCAACCCCTCCTCTCGCCCGGCACGCGGGCGGCTCCGCAGTGGAGGCAATTCCGGGAACGGACGGACGAGGATGTCCAGGTCCGTGCCAAGACCAACGAGGCTGAACCACCGGCAGGCCGGGCAACGCCTGGGGATCAGGCAATGCTCGTACTCTTGGAGTGCGGGAGCTTGCTCCCGCTTTTCTTCGCGGAGCTTGCTCCGCGGTCCGGCAGGGCCGCGCCTGTCGTGCCCGGAGCAAGCTCCGGGGCCTCAAAGCGGGAGCAAGCTCCCGCACTCCAAAAGGCGTTGGACGGAAATTGTCGGGGCGTCAGCCTCGCCGGGTCTTCGGGCCTCCCCTCAGTATCCCATCGCCGCGCCGTCCTTGCGAGGGTCCGACCCGCCGATCAGCACGCCGGTCTCGGCGTCGATCCGGATCGCCTGGTAGCCGCCGAAGCTCCCCGGCGCGTCCACGATCCGATGCCCCATCGCTTCCAGCGCCCGGCGGACCTCGGGGCCGATCCCGGATTCCAGGGCGACCGTCCCGCCGTCCTTCGCGAGGGCCCCGGTCGGCTTCGAGGAGCCGGCGTGGTAGAACCGGGGGGCGTCGCCGGCGGCCTGGACGTCCATCCCGAAGTCGATCATGTTCACCAGGACCTGGGCGTGCCCCTGGGCCTGCATGTCGCCGCCCATCAGGCCGAACGACAGCCAGGGCTTGCCGTCCTTCGTGACGAAGCCCGGGATGATCGTGTGGAACGGCCGCTTGCGGGGCTCCAGCCGGTTGGCGTGCGCCGGGTCGAGCGCGAAGAGGCAGCCCCGGTTCTGGATCGGGAAGCCGAGGTCGCCGGGGACGTGCTCCGAGCCGAACCCGTTGAAATTGCTCTGGATCAGGCTCACGGCGTTGCCGTCCTTGTCGGCGACGGTCATGTAGATCGTGTCGGCCGCCCTCGGGTCGCCGGCCGTCGGGCGGGGGTTGGCGCGGGCCGGGTCGATCAGCTTGCCTCGGCGGGCGGCATAAGGCTTGGAGATCAGCTCGGCGACGGGGACGCCGGCGAACTCGGGGTCGGCGTAGTATCGGGCCCGGTCCTCGTAGGCGAGCTTCTTGGCCTCGATCATCAGGTGCAGGGCCTCGGCCGACTGGGGGCCGAGCTTCCCGAGGTCGTGGGGCTCCAGCAGGTTGAGCATCTGGAGGGCCGCGATCCCCTGGCCGTTGGGGGGAAGCTCCCAGACGTCGAACCCCCGGTAGTTGGTCGAGACCGGCTCGACCCAGGTGCTGGTGTGATCTTCGAAGTCCTTGAGGTCGAACAGGCCGCCGGCCGACTTCGAGTAGGCGACCATCTGTTCGGCCAGATCCCCCTTGTAGAAGGCGTCGCGACCTTCGCGGGCGATCGAGCGGAGCGACCGGGCCAGGCCGGGGTTGCGGAAGACCTCGCCCGTCCTCGGGGCCCGGCCGCCTGGGAGGAAGCACGCGGCGGAGGTCGGGACCCTGGCCAGCCGTGGGGCCGAGCCTCGCCATGAGGCGGCGATGATCTCGCTGACGGGGAATCCATCCTCGGCATAGGCGATCGCCGGGGCGAGCAGGTCGGCCCAGGGCTTCGAACCGAACCGGATGCGGAGCTGGTCCCAGCCGTCGACGCAGCCGGGGACCGACCAGCTCAGCGGGCCGGATTCGGGGATCTGGGCCAGGCCCTTCGAGCGATAGAAATCGATCGTCGCCGAGCCGGGAGCCCGGCCGCTGGCGTTGACGCCATAAAGTCTCTGCGATTTCGAGTCCCAGACGATCGCGAACAGGTCGCCGCCGATCCCGCACGACATCGGCTCGACGACGCCGAGCACCGCGTTGGCGGCGATGGCCGCGTCGACCGCGTTCCCGCCTGCCTGGAGGACCCGGAGCGCCGCGGCCGTCGCCAACGGCTGGCTCGTCGCCGCCATCCCGCCCCGCGCCAGGACGCTCGACCGCGTCTTGTGCGGCGGCCCCGAGGGCCGGTCGTGCGCCAGGAGCCGGCTCGCCATCATCGCCAGGCCGATCAGGGCGAAGAATCCGGCGAGGGCCAGTCCGGGGCGAGGAGTCATCGGTTGTTCCTTCCAGGATGCCGTCGAATTCGGTCTTGTCGGATGGGTCGAGCCTCGGGCGAGCCCCACCATCCGAATCCGTGGCGGGGCTCGCCCGAGGCTCGACCCACCCTACAGGAGGCCGGCCACC
>JAJYDH010000307.1 GCA_021777685.1 Planctomycetota bacterium
ACCCCCACGAACAATCAAAGCATGGGCTGGGCGATTCCGGCCGCGATCGGCGCGCAGCGGGTCCGGCCTGATCGCAGGGTTGCGTGCATCACCGGCGACGGCTGCTTCCTGATGTCGGCGATGGAGATGTCCTCGGCCGCGCGGGCCGGCATCCCGGTGAAGTTCTTCGTCTTCGACGACGGCGCGTACCACTACATGCAGATGCTCCAGGAGCCGACCTTCCGCCGGACGACGGCCACCGAACTCGCCCGGGTCGACTTCGCCGCGTATGCCGCCTCGATGGGCCTGGCGTACAACGTGATCTGCCGGAACGAGGAGCTTCCCGCCGGCGTGGCCCGGTCGGTGAGCCATCCCGGCCCGATCCTGACCCGGGTGGTCGTGAGCTATGAAGGGCGCGAAATCCGCTGGCTGAACGCGGCCAAGTCGGCCTACATCAAGCACCTCTCCGGCGAACAGAAGCTGAGGATGGGCGTGCGGATCGCCGCCCGGTCGCTGGACCGGCACGAGTTCAACGATTGATCGGAGGCGTTCGGAATCGCCCAAGTCGGCCGCCGGTCCGGGCCGATGACAGGAAGGATATCCGATCCCGACGGCGGCCCACGACCCGCCCGGTTTGGACTTCTCGGGCCGGCGGAAGAACATTATCATGCCCCGCCGTCGCTGGCCGGGCCGAGGTTGGTCGATCATCGACGCCTCGAGACGAGTCTCACGGATGAGGCACGATGAATCAGGTTCGCACCAGCCACTCCATCCCGCACGCCGAATACTTCCCCCGGCCCCGGACCGCGAACGGGCCGGCCCGGTGGCTGGCGGTGGTCCGGAACGACGCCCGAGAGCTGGCGAAGTTCTGGCCGGTCGTCCAGAACATGGTGACGTCGGACCTCCGCATCCGGTATCACCGCTCGATGCTGGGGTTCCTCTGGACGCTCATCAACCCGATCCTGATGATGGCCACCCTCACGGCCGTCTTCTCGCAGGTCTTCGACAAGCGGGACTGGAAGGAATACGCGATCTACCTCTTCGCCGGCCAGCTCCCCTGGTCGTTGTTCGCCGGGAGCCTGGGCGAGTGCTCGGCCTGCATCGTGGCGAATGAGGGGCTGATCCGGAAGATCTACCTGCCCAAGCTGGTCTTCCCGCTGGCCAGGGTACTGATCAACCTGACCACGTTCGTCCTGTCGCTGACGGCGCTGTACCTGCTGGTCGGGATGCTGGGCGCGAGGTTCACCCCGGCGATGGTCCTGCTGCCGGCGGTGACGCTCCTGTTCGCGGCCTTCGCGCTGGGGCTGGGGCTGGTCCTGGCGGTCGCGAACACGTTCTTCCGCGACACGGCGCACCTGATCACGGTGGTCCTCCAGGCCTGGTACTTCGCGACGCCGATCATCTGGGGCGAGAACGGGCTGCCCGCGACGCTGGAGGCCCGGTGCTGGCTCAACCCGGCGTTCCCGTTCATCCGGATGTTCCAGCTCATCATTCGTGACGGCCAGTGGCCGAGTCTGACCCTGTTCTTGGTGGCCGCCGGCCTTGCCTCGGTGAGCCTGGGGATCGGTTATGTCACGTTCAAGACCCACGAAGACAAGCTGGTCTACCGCCTCTGATCCCGAGGCCGGCCCGGCCGTGCTGCCGGGCCCCTCGGCGGCCGAGCCGCTGGTCGAGTTCCGGGACGTCTCGCTCAAGTTCGTCTCGTACCGCGACAAGCAATATTCGCTCAAGCGGTCGGCGCTCGACCTGATCCTCCGCCGCGACGCCCCGCCCGTCTCCGACGAGTTCTGGGCGCTGACCGACGTCAACCTGAAGATGATGAAGGGGGAGCGGATCGGCATCCTCGGGTTCAACGGGGCGGGCAAGAGCACCCTGCTCCGCCTCCTGGCCCGGATCTACACGCCGACGAGGGGACAGCTCGCGGTCCGGGGCGACGTCGCGCCGCTAATCGAGATGGGCGCCGGGTTCAACCCCGAGATGTCCGGCCACGACAACATCATGCTCAACGGGGCGATGCTCGGCATCCGCCCCCGAGAGATGCGGAAGAAGGTCGAGGGGATCTACGAGTTCACCGGCCTCCGCGAGTTCGCCGACCTGCCGCTGAAGTACTATTCGAGCGGCATGTACGCCCGGCTGGCGTTCGCGATCGCGACCGAGGTCGACCCCGAGATCCTCCTGATCGACGAGTCCCTCGGCGCCGGCGACGTGATCTTCGTGGAGCGGGCCAAGGAGCGGATCGCCCGGCTCCTTGAGCGGTCGAACCTCGTCGTCATCGTCTCCCACGACCTCGGCTCGCTGCACAGGATGTGCACCCGGGGGATCTGGATGCACGAGGGGCGGGTCCGCTGCGACGCCCCGATCTCCGAGGCCCTCACGGCCTACCTGACGTTCACCCAGGCGATCGACGCCAAGGCCGCCGAGGCCGCCAGACGCCCGGAATATGCGGAGTCCGCCTGACAACGGGCCCCGAAGAATCACCTTCGACGACCACCACGTTCGACCAGGAGGGTCGGGACATGCTGATCGGGATCGACATGCTGGGCGTCCAGTCGTCCCCGGAGGGCGGTCGGGAATCGGCGCGACTCGGCCGACAGCTCGTCCGCCACTTGATAGCCCTGGGCTCGGAGCACCGCTACGTCCTCTACGCCCACGAAGGGCTGCCGACCGAGGGCATCCCCTCGGCCCGGAACGCCCTCCGGGTCTCGCTCGCCCCGGTCTCGAACGGGTCGTATCACCTCCGGCCGACCATCCAGCGCGTCCTCGACGCGAACCCCGACGGTCTCGACTGGCTGATCCTGCTCGACCCCTTCGACGAGCTTTACGGCGGGCTCCCGCCCGAGTCTCCGCTGAACGGGCTCAAGCTCGCCTCGGTCGTCCTCGACCTCTCGCCCGAATTCGCCGACGACCGCCGGATCGCCCCGCTCCGGCGGCACGACGCGATCCTGGCGGCCTCCGACGCGGTCGCCGACGACGCGCGGAAGCGGCTCGGCTCGGCCTCGGCGCGGGTCACGACCATCGGGGTCGCCTCCGATAACCCGCCCACGGACACCTCCGATCCGCTGACCAGGGCCGAGGCCGACGAGCTGGGACGACTCGGGATCTCCGGGCCGTTCCTGCTCGCGAGCGTGGCCGAGGGGGCGGATCGGTCGAACCTTCCCGGCATCCTCGAAGCCTACACCCGGCTGCCGATCGAGCATCGGATGCGGCACCAACTCGCCATCGCCGGCCGGCTCGATGATCCCTGGGGCGTGATCGGCCAGCTCCACGAAAACGGCTGCGCGGAGGGCCTCGTGCTCGTCGGCGAGCCGGACGAGCGGGCACTCCGCACGCTCTACGCCCGATGCTCCGCGTACCTCTCGCCCGCGACCGGGCGGGGCTCGGGGCTCTCGCTGGTCGAGGCCATGCGATCCGGGGCGCCGATCGTGGCCGGGCCGTCCCAGATCGTGGGCGAGGCCGGGCTGATCGTCGACCCATCGGACCCCGCCGAGATCGCCGCGCGGCTGGCCGGGCTGCTCTCCGACGTCGACCTCCAGGTCGAGCTGCGAAGCCGCTCCCGCGAGCGGTCGGCCCGATTCGCCTGGGGGCCGGTCGCCGAAGGCGTGCTCGCGGCGCTGTCGCGCGACGCCGGGCCCGTCGCGAGCCGGCCGGATCTGCGGGTCGACCAGGCCCACGTCGTCCGACCCCGGATCGCCGTCTTCACCGAACAGTATCTTCCCGATCCGGCCGAGGTCATCCCGGCAGGGTGGCGTGAGGGCTATCGCGTCGACCTCTACCTCGAAGACGCCGGGCTGGCCGACGGGCTCCCCGCCGATCTCGGAGGCTTCGACGCCCGCCAGTTCGGCCGGAACGACGCGATCCTGGGTTATCACGCGGTCGTCCATCGGGTCGACGATGCCGGACAGCTCGACGCGACGCTGGCCGGGCTCAAGGCGCGACCCGGGCTCGTGATCCTGCTCGACGACGCCTTCCTCGACCGGATCGGCCCGGACCCGGCCGGGGACGACGAGGAATTCGCGGCCGAGACCCGGCTCCGCGAGCTGTTCCTGACCTCGTCGCTGGTCGCCCTCCGGTCGTCCGGCCATCGCGCGGCGATCCGGGCGATCATGCCGGAGTTCGCCGGCCGGTTGATCGACCTCGCCGAGACCTCGACGGCCGGCCCGATCGAGCGCTGCGCGGCCGAGCTGGCCCGAGGGTCGGGCCGGTCCCGGCCCCGGCGGATCGCCGGCCTTCGAGGGATGGCGTCGACTCCCCACTCCCGCCGGACCTCGTCCCCTGCCGACGAGGCGGCCGTCCCGGTCGAGGTGAGCGGACCATGAAACGGATCATCAGGTCGGTCGCGAAGGCCCTCTGGCGGATGTCGTGGCCCGCCCGCCGTCCGTTCGTCGCCCGGCTCGACGCTCGCGTGTCGAGGCTGATCGCCGGGACGATCGAGGCCCGGCTGATAACGTCGATCGCCGAGTCTTCCGCCCGGCTGGAGCGGATCGAGCGGACCATCGACCGCGCCGACCGAGCCGCGGCGGTCATGGTCGAGGAGATGGACGTCGTCCTCAACGGCCTGACCCGCGAGGTCTTCCGGCTCCAGGCGCAGGTCGAGAGGCTCCAGCGAGGGCTCGGCGAGGCAGGCCGCCCCGACCCCAATGTCCTGTCGATCCTCGACGGGACGTCCGAGGATGACAACGCCCACGAAGAGGCCGTCGACCGGGCCCGGGTGGGGTGAGGGGCGATCCCCGAGGCCCCGAAGGGAATCGGCCCCGGCGGGGTTGACCCATCGGGCTGGGCCAGTATGATGCGTGGCGCGACACCTCGTGAGCGGCGCGAGGACAGCAAACGCCCCCAGGGTCGATGGAGTGACCCGCCCATGATCGCGGCCCCCCTTTCGATCGCCCTGGCCCTCCTGGGCTTCCCCGCCGACGTATCGGTCTCCCCCAGCCGGGGCGATCGGTCCCAGTTGTCACAGCGGAGCGTCGCGAACATCGACCGCCCGAGCGATCGGACCGCCGAGTCGCTCAAGCGTTATGCGCTGGAGGGCCGCTACCGTCGCGACCCGGCCGCCGTCATCGCGACCCTCGACCAGCAGGCCCGCGCCAACCCCGAGCCCGACATCGTCTACGCGCTGGCCGAGCTGTCGTGGGTCGAGAGCAAGAAGCACGAGCGCCGCCACCGGCCCGAGACGACCGATCGGCTCCTCGACGTCCTCTCTTATGCCCACGACTACCTGTTCGGCCCCGAGCTGGCCGGCGCCCGGCAGCCGTCCGACCCCCGCTATCGGCTGGCCTGCGACCTCTACAACGGGGCGCTCGACAGGCTCCTCCGCGAGGCCCTGGCCAACGGCGTGAAGATCGAGGCCGGCGGCGAGTTCAGCCTCAAGGCGAAGGGGCGCGACCAGGTCTTCAAGGTCGTCCTCCGCGACTCCCCCTGGGGTCCCGAGGACATCCACCAGATCATCCTGGCGTCGGCCTTCGAGGTCTCCGGCCTTCCGACCTTGAATTACCGGTACGGCCTGGGCGTCCCGCTCATCGCCGTCCGGCGGTCGGACAAGAACGCCGAGGGGGCCGAGCGGTTCTACCCGCCCGAGATGGCCTTCCCGCTCACCGCCTTCGTCACCCCGCCGACCAAACTGCGCGACCCGGCCCGGGGCGAGGAGAATCGCGGCCTGACCCTGGAGCTGATCGACCCGCTCCGGACCCGGGCCGTCGGCGCCCCGCCGATGCCGACCGAGAGCGACCTGACCACCCCGCTGGCCTACATGTGGTCGCGGTCCGACCTCGACCGCTACCGATGGACCGGATTGCTCCGCCCCGGCCCCGCCGCCGGCCGGGCGGGCCTGATGCTGATCCGCCCTTATGAGCCGGGCAAGATCCCGGTGGTCATGGTCCACGGCCTGGCCTCGTCGCCGCTGGCGTGGGTCGCGATGGTCAACGACCTCCTCCTGGACCCGCGCATCCAGGAGCGCTACCAGTTCATGCTCTACATGTACCCGACCGGCATCCCGTTCCCGATCGCCGCCGCCGGGCTCCGCGAGACCTTGCAGCAGGCCGAGCAGACCTTCCGCCAGGCCGACGGTCGCCCCGACCCGGCCTTCTACAAGATGGTCCTGCTCGGGCACAGCATGGGCGGGCTCCTCAGCCACTCGATGGCGGTCGACAGCGACCAGAAGTTCTGGGAGCTGAACACCTACGTCCCTTTCCAGCAGATCAAGGGGCCGCCGGAGGTCCTCGAAGAGCTGCAACGGTACATGTTCTTCGACGCCCTGCCGTTCGTCAGGCGGGTGGTGTTCCTCGCCGTGCCGCACCGGGGGTCGAGCCTGAGCCGGGCGCTGGTCGGGCGGGTCAGCTCGAACCTGATCAGCGCCGACGACCACGTCAGCAACCTGCTCAGCCGGCTGGTCCGCGACAACCCCGAGGCGTTCCCCAGGCGGTTCCGGAGGGTCCCGACAAGCATCGAGACCCTCGACCCCGATTCTCCCTACCTCAAGGCCCTCCTGGCCATGCAGCCGGGCCGGGGCGTGACCTTCCACTCGATCATCGGGTCGGAGCGGCCCGAGGGGAAGGAGAACACGACCGACGGCGTCGTGCCCTACCGGAGCTCGCACATCGACGGCGTCGCCTCGGAGGTCATCGTCCAGTCCGACCACGGCGTCCAGAAGAACCCCTACGCGATCATGGAGGTCCACCGGATCTTGCTGGAGCACATCGGCATGGTCCACCAGGCAGCGGCCGTCCCGGGGGCCCGGTCGGGCGAGTGATCGGCATCGCCCATCAAGGATGATCGATGGTGGATCGAAGAACCGGGGCCTGCGTCGGCCATCGCAGATCGACCTTCGGGGCCGGAAGTCTCTCGCGGGTTGGACGATCCGGGGCGGGGCGGTTATGATGCCGCCTGGACCACCCCGGACGGAGCGGACCCCACGATGAGCGAGACCCTGGCCGATCGGTTGGCGGACTTCACGCTGACGACCCGCTTCGAAGACCTGCCCACGCCGGTCGTCGTCGAGGCGAGGCGCCGGCTCCTCGACGCCTTCGCCTGTGCGGCGGGGGCTCTCCACGAGCCCGCCCCGATGATCGCCCGGAGGGCCGCGCGGGCCGTCCGATCCGAGCCGGGCTCGGCCCTGTTCGGCGGCGGCCGGTCGTCGACCGACTGGGCGGCGTTCGCCAACGGCGTCCACATCCGCTACCTCGACTGCAACGACACCTACCTCTCGCTCGAACCGGCCCATCCCAGCGACAACTGGGCCGCGATCATGGCGGTCGGCGAAGCGGTCGGGGCCGACGGCCGGGCCTGGATCGAGGCGGCGGCCGTCGCCTACGAGGTCCAGTGCCGCCTGGCCGACGCTTGCAGCATCCGGGCCCGGGGCTGGGACCACGTCACCTACGGGGCGCTCTCGACGGCGCTGGCGGCGTCGAAGCTGTTCGGGCTCGACCACGCGCGGACCGTCCACGCCCTGGGGATCGCGGGCACGACCTCGGCCGCGCTCAGGCTCACCCGGGCGGGCGAGCTGTCGATGTGGAAGGGGTGCGCCTTCGCCCACGCCGCCCGCAACGGCGTCTTCGCCGCGATCCTCGCCCGCGAGGGGATGACCGGCCCGGCGCCGCTGTTCGAGGGGGACATGGGCTTCTGGCAGCAGGTCTCCGGCCCGTTCGAGGTCGCGAAGCTCGGGGGCCCCGGCGCGGGCGACTGGATGCTCCCGAAGACGTCGATCAAGTTCGTCCCGGCCGAATACCACAGCCAGTCGGCCATCGCCGCCGCGTTCGAGCTTCGCCCGAGGATCGGCGACCCGTCGCGGATCCGCTCGATCGAGATCGCCACGTTCCGCGTCGCCGTCGAGATCATCGGCCAGGACCCCGAGAAGTGGCGGCCCCGGACCCGCGAGACGGCCGACCACAGCCTCCCCTATTGCACGGCGGTCGCCCTGGTCGACGGCGCCATCACCGCCGACCAGTTC
>JAJYDH010000308.1 GCA_021777685.1 Planctomycetota bacterium
GCGCCAAAGGTCAAGGTCAAACCACTGCCCCCCGCACTCTTCCCCAAGAATCCCCCGCCCCCGCCCGGGACGGCCCCGGCCGGCGGGGGGCCCGCCGATCCCGCCAAGGCGGCGACCCCCGCGAAGACGGCGACCCCGAAATAAGCCGGTGCGTTGAAGTCCTGAATCGTCGGCGACCCGGCACCTCCGACGAGGTGCCGGGTCGTTTTCACGCGCCCAGGTCCGAGAGGTCGAGCTTCCCCCTCGCGTGAAGGTCGGCGAAGCGGCGATAGGTCTCGGCCACCCCGTCGGCGAGCGAGGTCCGCGGCAGGGTCCCGAGGGCCGCCTCCAGCCGGGAATCGTCCAGGTCGGGCGCGATGGGGAGCTGGCGGTCGCCGAAGGTCACGCGATCGACGCCCGACGCCTCGCGGAGGGCCTCGACGAAGCTCTCCATCGGCACGACGGCGCCTCGGACGTTGAACGAGTCGGCCCCCTCGTAAGGGGCGACCATCGCGCGGACGAAGGTCGAGGCGACGTCCGGGGCATACTGGAGGTCCTGGAGCCCGCCGTAGCCGATCGCGAAGGATCGGCCGGCGGCCACGGCCTTGATCGCCTTGGTCGGCTCGCTCGTGATCCCGAAATCGCGCCCGACGCCGTAGACCGTCCAGGGGCGGAGGCCGATGCTGGCGATCCCCCGGTCGAGCCAGTAGACCCGGGCGTTCAGCTCGTTGCAGACCTTGAAGGCCCCGTAATGGGTCAGGGGCGCGAGGCGGACCTCGTCGCCGATCGGCCCCGGGGAATCGGGGTCGGCCGGGCCGTGGACGGCCGCGGAGCTGGCGTAGACGACCCGCTCGATCTGCCCCTTCAACGTCGAAGCGGCCTCGAAGACGGCGAGCGTCCCGAGCACGTTGACCTTCGCGCCGAGCATCGGGTTCGCCCGGCAGGTCGGGACCTGGAGCCCGGCGAGGTGGAGCAGGTGCGTCGCCCCGACCCGCTCCGCCGCCGAGAGCAGCGCCGGGGCGTCGGAGACGTCGCCCTGGACGAAGTGGACTCGGGATCGACCGGCCTCGTCGAGCAGGAGTTCGAGCCGGTGTTTGTCCTCTTCGAGGTCGAAGACCCAGACCTCCCGGCCCTCGTCGACCAGTTGCTTGGCGACCCATGAGCCGATGCAACCGTAACCGCCCGTCATCAGGACGCGCACTCGGAGACCTCCGCACGACGAATTCGGATCGATCGGAACAGATCAGCGCCGGGCCTGACGGTCGCGGATCGCCGCGAGGGCCGCCTCCAGCTTCTCCCACGTCACCGGCTTTTCGAGGTAGCCGTCGACGCCCGCCTCGCCGATCCTCTGCTGGTTGATAACCGTGACATCGCCGGTGAGCGCGAAGATGGGCAGGTGGCGGAACGCGTCGTCGCGACGGAGGGCCAGGGTCGTCTCGACGCCGTCCATCTCCGGCATGTTGACGTCCATCAGGACGACCATGGGGCGCTCCTGCCGGACGAGTTCGAGGACCTCGCGGCCGTCGCCGGCCTCGAGGACGCGATAGCCCATCCTCCGGAGGACCTTCGCGAGCGTCCGTCGGCTGTCGAAGTGGTCCTCGGCGATCAGGATCGCGCCGGCGAAGTCGCGGGGCGATGTCGCCTCGGGGATGGGGCCGGACGTCGGCTCACGGGTGAGGATGGAGAGCGGGAGGGAGAGCGTGAAGGTGCTGCCGCGCCCCTGGACGCTCTCCAGGAGGATCTCGCCGTGGAGCAGCTTCGCCAGCCGCCGGCAGATCGCCAGGCCGAGGCCGGTCCCCTCGCCCCTCGGGCGGTTGGGGTGCTCCAGGACCGCGAATTCGTCGAAGATCCGCTTCTGATCCGGCTCGGCGATCCCGACGCCCGTGTCCTCCACGCCGATCAGGACCGCGCGATCGGTCAGCGTCGAGAACAGGCGGATGTGCCCCGACTCGGTGTAACGGAGCGCGTTGGAGAGGAGGTTCGAGAGGATCTGCTTGAGCTTGGCGCGGTCGGTCTCCACCCGGACGTCGACCAGGCTATCGGGGTCGAGGCTGACGTCGAGCCCCTTCGCGCGGGCCTGGGGCTCGATGCTGGAGAGGCATTCCTCCAGGGTTGGCTGGAGGGTGAACCTCGACGATTCGGCCTGGGTCGCCCCGGCGTCGATCCGGCTCAGGTCGAGGAGGTCGCTCAGCAGGTCGAGGACGTTGCGGACGGCGTTCTGGATGGTCCGCAGGCATTCCTGGACCTCGGGGTCGTCCTGGTCCTTGGCCTGAGACTCCAATAGCTTGGCCGAGAGGACCACGGCGTTGAGCGGGGTCCGTGCGTCGTGCGAGAGGGCCGACAGCAGGCGGCTCTTGTGCTGCGATTGCTGCTCCAGCTTGGCCTCGAGCTCGACCCGCTCGGTGATGTCCATGCACGAGCCGAGGAAGCCGAGGAACTCGCCGCGGTCGCCGTGGTAGGGCGACCCCCGGTCGGTGACCCATCGGTAGCGATTCTCGTGATCGAGCAGGCGGTAGACGATCTCGAAGGGGCTCACGCCCGCGAACGCCCGGCGGGATTCTTCGAGGCATCGGCTCAGGTCTTCGGGGTGGACGCCCTCGGCCCACCCTTCGCCGTATTCCTCGTCCTGGCCCCGGCCCCGGAATTCGAGCCAGGTTTCGTTGAAGAAGTCGCGACGGCCGGCGCGGTCGGCCCGCCAGATCATCACGGGCGACTTGGCCACGATCCCCCGGAACCGGGCCTCCGAGAGCGACAGGTCGTCCTTGAGACGCCTGGCGTCGGTGATGTCCTGGACCACGACGACGGCGCCGAAGATCTTCCCCTCGCCGCCGGTCAGCGGCGCCGCGTTGATGGAGATCACGCGCGTGCCCGCCGCCGTCGGCCAGATGCACTCTTCCTGCGTGATCGTCTCGCCCCGGAGGGCCCGGGCGATGGGCAGTTCCGCCGCGGGGTATTCGGAGCTGTCCGGCCGGAAAAGGGTGTACTCCGCGTCCCCTCTGAGCACGTTGACCCGTCCCACCGTCTGAGACTCGCCGAAGCCCTGGAGCCGCTCGGCCTCGCGGTTGATGCTGATGATGGTGCCTTCTACGTACCAGACCCAGACGCCGATCGGCAGGTTGCTCAGCAGAGTCCTGAGGCGGATGCTCTGATCCTCGGCGGCGACCTTACGCTCTTCGAAGGCGTCGATCATCGACTGGTTGAGCGACTTGCCGTCCTCCTCGAACTGGCGGACCGACTCGGCCATCGCCTCGTCGAACACCTGGTGGATGACGCTCAGGGTCCTCTCGAGGCGATCGAGGCCGAACTGGTGACCACGGGCGAAGGTGAACGTGTCGTCGAGCAGGGTCGATCGGAGGTGGCCCAGCTCGCTGACCACCTCGGCGATCTGGTAACCCTGGCTCCAGCGATGCTGGCCGTGCTTCTGCGCCGCGACGACCGCGTCGACCTCATGGCCGCGCAGGCGATCGGTCAGACGATCGAGCAGCTCGGGGATGTGGTCGACGAAGTCCCGGTAGTTCAACCGCTCGGAGTCGGGCACGTTGCCGTACCGCTCCACGGTCGACTTCCAGACGGCGAGGATCGCCTCGACCTGCTGATCGATATGATCCGCCAGCGCGGCGGTATCGCTCATGGGTAGCTTTCGTTCGAGACAGCGTCGTGGCTGGTTGCGAGATCTGGCCAGGGTGAGTCTCACATTCTTGGCCAGTTCGGCGAGTCTCCCAAGTATCGTGGCCGACTCGTGGGCGTGTCAAGGCGAGCAACCCGTCGAAAGACCTCCGCCCCGGCGCATCCGACGGTGGTTGACACCCGTCGGTGTCGGATCTTATTTCTGGATCATCACTTGTGATTTTAGATCCGCGTGTGATGCGGCGGATCAACTGCCGGCCTTGTGAAAGACGCTCGGCTTGATGGCCGGGAGTCCGAACAGCCGATCGTGGAGCATCTGCTCGAGCCAGTCGGGGTCGCCGACCAGGGACGCCGCGGCGGCGATGTCGGACGGGGTTTCGGGCCGATCGGGATAAGCTTGAACGACCGCCACCCGGTCGGGGAGCGGGGGGTGCGGAGAGTCGGCGGCCTCCCGGTCGAGGGTCAGGAGGCGGAGCCGCATCGACGCCAGGAGCGCCTCGGGGAGCCGTGACCAGAGGGCCCGGAAGCCGGCATAGACGTTGGCGTTGCCGTCCCCGTCGAGGTCGTGCACGCCCAGGACCTCGCGGAAGAGCGGTTGCACGAGGGCGACCTTGATCAGGGCCGAGGCGGTGACACTCCCGCCCGCGATGCTCGCCGCCGTCCGGTCGGCTCGGGCCTCCTGGCCCCGGGCGATCGGGCCGATGAGGGCCCTCGCCGAGTCCCGGCAGAGGGCCGCCCAGAGCCTGAGCGGCCCCCAGGAGCGGCCGTCCGGGTCGTCCAGCGCCCGGCCGATCCCCTCGAGGAAGCGGAGTGAACCGGCCGCCCAGGTCGCATCCCCGCGGGCGAGGTGCGCCAGCTCATGCGCCAGGATCGATCGAAGTTCGCCCACGGTCAGGACATGGAGCAGGGGCAACCCCAGCAGGAGGGCCCTCGATCGCCGCCAGGCGACCACGCCGCAGCACGGCAAGAACGCGAGCCTGATCTCCTCGGGCGGCCGGACGCCCAGGCGTCGGGCGACCTCCGCGACCTCCTCGAATAATGGCGGGGCGTCGAGCTTCCGGAGGACCGGCCCGAAGTCGCTGTCCGGGTCGCGGCTCTCCGAAACGACCCGGATTCCCCCGACCGTCTCGACGACGTCGGACAGGGACAAAACGCGGTCGTCCAGCCAGCCTCGGATGACCGGGATGAATCCGCCCGCCGCCAGCAGGACGATCGAGCCGGCGGCGACCCCCGCCCGATAGACGGGCGGGATCAGCCGGAGCACGAAACCCCGGGCCGCCAGGTTGAGCCCGCCGACCGTGGGCGTGGTCGCCGGCGGCCCCGGGTCGGATTTCAACCGCGCCCTGAAGGTCGACCCGCATTCGGGACAGGCCAGGCGGTGGACCTCGGCGGGGCCGTCGTTCAGCGGCTCCAACCCGGACCCGCAGCCCGGACAGGACAACCCGAGCGGGGGCCGGACTCGTCGCATCGACCCGACTCCCCGTCATCGTCCGGACTCGGATCGCCGTTTTCACGACAGTTGTCCGATCATCCCTTGACGCCCGGACGACACTTGTCTTAGGATACATCGACCGGGTGCGATAATCAACCCGGCCCCACCCTGGCGACGCCCCCTCGCGTCCCGCGCGCGAGCCCTTCGGAAGCGAGACGATCGATCATGGCCAAGCCGCCTCATTCCATACCCGACTCCGAGCTGGACGTCCTCAAAGTCCTCTGGGATCGGGGCCGGGCCACGGTCCGCGAGGTCCTGCAGACGCTCAGGGAGGCGGGCCATGTCGGCAACAAGGACGGCAAGCCCTGGTCTTACGCCACGGTCGCGACCCTGCTCGACCGGCTGGAGACGAAGAAGGTGGTCGAGAGCGACCGGGCCGATCAGGCCTTCACCTATCGGCCGATCGTCTCGGTGAAGGACGTCCAGCGGAGGCGGGTCGAGAGCCTGGTCGACAAACTCTATCAGGGGGAGCCGGGCTTGCTGGTGCTCCACCTCCTGAAGTCCCACCCGCTCGACCCTCACCAGGCCGAGGAGGTCCGCGCCCTCCTCGAAGAGATGCGAGAGGAGCCTGCCTCGAAGCCCCCCGAGGACGCTCCGAGATCGCCCTCCGATCCGTCGCCCTGAACCAGCGGTCGAGGACTGTCGAGAGGCATCGTCAAGGAGTCCCCCCGGATGGCCGAACCTCGCCGTTTCCGGGCCGCGCACCTCGTCGCGCTGGTCCTCGTCGCGCCGCCGATGGTCAAGCTGGCGGAGTGGGCCTGGCCCGCTTCCGGGCCGAAGAAGTCGAGCGCCCGCGCGGTGGCCGCGGGGCGGGAGTTGTTCAACCACGACTGGGCCGTCAACGACCCGCTCAGCTCGGGCGACGGGCTGGGCCCGGTCTTCAACGCCCGCTCCTGCGTCGAATGCCACAGCCAGGGGGGACCCGGCGGCGGCGGCCCGATCGAGCACAACGTGACCGTCTACGGGCTCTCGCCCGCCCTCCTGCCGAAGGGCCGCGGAATCCCCCCGATCGGCGTGGTCCACTCCCACGCCATCCGGCCGGAATTCCAGGAGATGCTCAACCACGTCAATCCCGGCCTGCCCGGCTCCCCCTCGATCCCGCTCGCCCAGTTGGTGGACCGGTCCCGGACGATCTTCCCGACCGGCATCACGATCACCCAGCGAAATACCCCCGCCCTCTTCGGCGACGGCCTGCTCGACGCCATCCCCGAGGACGCCCTGCATGCCGAGCAGCGGCGAAACTCCGACGTCGCGAGGATCGTCGGGCTGAGCCGGGCCAGGGATTCGAAGATCCGGGGGAGGGTCGCCCGCCTGCCCAACGGACGGCTCGGCCGGTTCGGCTGGAAGGCGGAGTTCGCCTCGCTCGACGACTTCGTCGGCGCCGCCTGCGCCAACGAGCTGGGCCTCTCCAACCCGTCCCGCCAGCAGGCGACCTCGCTCGCCCGGCTCGATTACCAACCCCAGGGCACGGATCTGAGCGACGCCCAGTGCCTGCTGATCGGCGACTACCTCCGCGACCTCCCCGCGCCGGTCCAGGTCATCCCGGCCGAGCCGAACGACAAGGCGCGCGTGGCGAATGGCGAGAGTCAGTTCGCCGCGATCGGCTGCGCCGATTGCCACACGCCGGGCCTCGGGCCGATCCGGGGGTTCTATTCGAACCTCCTGCTCCACGACATGGGCTCCGAGCTGGCCTCGAGCACCGGATACTATGGCGAGCCGCCCGCCGCCCCGGGGAGTAGCGGCGACGATGCCCCGCCGGTCGCCAACGAATGGCGGACCCCGCCGCTCTGGGGAGTCGCCGATTCGGGCCCCTACCTCCACGACGGCCGGGCCGGTTCGCTCGAACAGGCCATCGCCCTCCACGGCGGCGAGGCGTCCAACGTGGCCGCGAACTTCGCCGCGCTGCCCCAACGGGACCAGGATGACCTGATCGCATTCCTGAAATCCCTCCGGGCACCCCGCGACGTCAACCTGACCCCGATGGCCAGGACGGCGGCACGTTGAGGACTACCGACTCGGCCGAGGACCGTCGATGGGCGTCGAGACCCTGGTCTGCCCGTGCGGGATGCGCCTGAGGCTCCCGGGCGCGGTGCCGGGGCGTGTGGGCAAGTGCCCTCGGTGCGGGACCTTGATCCGGGTCCCGGGACCGATCGAAACTCGCGAGCCGGCCGAGCCGGGTGGCCCGGCCGGCTCGCGAGGCACGTTCATCAAGGGCCGGAGCCGCAAGCGGAGGGGCCAGGTCGGTTCGGTCTCCCTGTCCGATGGGTTCGTCTCGCCGCCGGTCGTGGCCGAGACCCAGTTCCGCGAGAGCGTGCTGTACCCGCTCTGGAACGTCTCCGGGCTGGCGATCCTGGCCTTCATGCCGGCCGGATTCTGGTTCGGGACGGTCCCACTGTTCGCGCTGGTGCCGATGTACCGATCGGGGTCGCCGTTCAGCCTGCTCGGGATGATCCTGCTCGTCCCTCAACTGCTCTTGCTCATCGTGGTGACGGGCCATACGCTCCAGTTCCTCGGCCAGGTGTTCGTGTCGAGCGCGCTGGGCGAGGTGGCCCTGCCGCGCTCGCCCGAGTGGAGCCTCTCGGCGATCGGCGAGGGGCTGGGCCGCTGGTCGTGGGCCTTGCTGATCGGGGCGACGGTCGGCGGGATGCCGGCGATGCTCTACTGGATCAACTGCGGCGACGTGGATTGGCTCGACCGGATCATCCTGGTCGACTTGATCATTCCGGGGCTGGCCTATGCCCAGATGGCGCTCCTGGCCTCGCTGATGTACGAGTCGCCGCTGGCCGC
>JAJYDH010000309.1 GCA_021777685.1 Planctomycetota bacterium
TGGTGGGGCTCGCCCGAGGCTCGACCCACCCTACGGGCTTTTTCTGCGTGTTAGAATAGAGCGGTCGGGGGCCCTGTTCCGGTCCCACATGCCACAGCCTCGAATCCCGGGAGCCTGAGACAGCCATGTGTGGAATCGCCGGTGCCCTGGATCGAGTCGACCGTCGCGAATTCTCCGTCCCCCGGCTCCTGGCCATGACGGGAGCCATCGCCCATCGAGGGCCGGACGACGAGCAGTTCCACGCCGAGCCCGGCGTCATCCTGGGCGCCCGTCGGCTGTCGATCGTCGACCTCGCCGGCGGGCGGCAGCCGATCCCCAACGAGGACGGGTCGATCTGGGTCGCCTTCAACGGCGAGCTGTTCGAGTATCCCGAACTTCGCAAGGAACTCCTCGCCAACGGCCACACCCTGACCACCCGGTGCGACACCGAGGCGTGGGTCCACCTCTACGAGGATCACGGCGAGGGGATGTTCGCCAGGGCCCGCGGCCAGTTCGCCGTCTCGCTCTGGGACCGGCGGAACAACACGCTGATCCTCGGCCGCGACCGGGTGGGGATCTGCCCGCTCTACTACGCCGAGCGCGACGGCTGGCTGATCTGGGGGTCGGAGATCAAGGCGATCCTGGCCTCGGGGATGGTCCCGGCCCGGCCCGACGTGAAGGGGATCGACCACCTCTTCTCGTTCTTCTGCGCGGGGACGACCCGGACGTACTTCGAGGGGATCAAGTCGCTGCCGCCCGGCCATTACCTGAAGGTGGTCGACGGGAAGATGTCGCTCCACCAGTACTGGGACCTCGACTTCCCCGACGCCGGCCAGGAACGGCGGATGGACGACCCAACGCCGCTGGTCGACGAGCTGGAACACCTGATGCGGCAATCCGTCGAGCGTCGGCTCCGGGGCGACGTGCCGGTGGTCAGCTACATCAGCGGCGGGCTCGACTCGACGGTGGTGCTCGGCCTGAGTTCCCGAGAGCGCGGCAAGGCGGTGCCGTCGTTCACGATCGGCTTCGACAAGGCCGGCCCCGACGAGCGGGCGCATTCGACCGAGTCGGCCAGGGCGCTCGGGTCGCCCCTGACGACGATCACGCTGAACAGTTCGGACATCGCCGCGTCATACCCGGAACTGGTCCTCGCGGCCGAGGGGCCGGTGATGGACACGTCGTGCGCCGCGCTGATGAAGCTGGCGGCGGCGGTCCACGGGCAGGGATACAAGGTCGCGCTGACCGGCGAGGGGGCCGACGAGGCGCTGGCCGGCTACGTCTGGTTCAAGACCCAGGCGATGAGGGACAAGATCAGCAAGGTGATCGGCACCGGCCTGCCGTTGCTGACCCGCAAGTTCCTCCTGTCGGCGGTCGGCGGCGGCTCGGCCCACCGGGCCCCTTTGCTGGGGATCTGCGGGGTCCGCACGGCGCAACAGGACATGTACGAGCTGATCGGCCAGGCCCGGCCGATCCTCTACACCAACGACATGTGGCGACGGCTGGGCGACCACAACCCGTACGACGACCTGAACATCACCGCCTGCGACCGGATGAAGCGCTGGCACCCGATGAACCAGTCGCTGTACGTCGGCTACAAGGTGATGCTCGCCGGCCTGCTGATGATCTCGAAGGGGGACCGGATCTCGATGCACTCGTCGGTCGAGACGCGGTATCCGTTCCTCGACGACGACGTCATCAAGTTCTGCTCCGAGATCGCCCCCGAGTACAAGCTCCACGGCCGGACCGAGAAGTGGATCTTGCGGCAGGTCGCGGCCAAGACCCTCCCGCATCAGATCGCCAACCGGCCCAAGACGATGTTCCGCTCGCGGTTCTCGAAGACCTTCCTCGACCCCGGGCATCCTCGGTGGGTGGACCAACTCCTGACGCCCGACTCGCTCCGCGCCACCGGCTACTTCGACCCCGAGATGGTCAAGCGTGAGCGGATGAAGCAGCTCGCCCTGCCGAGGGTCACGGCCCGCCGGTTCGTGATGGACATCGCCCTGACCTGCGTGGTCGCCACCCAGCTCTGGCACCACCTCTTCTTCGGCGGCCTCTGCGACCTCCCCACCTGGACCCCGCCGAAGCTCGACGAGTACGTGCCGTCGAGCAACGGGCAGCTCGAGAGCCCGGCGGGCGTGGGCTGATGCGAGCCGTCTTGCAACGAGTCAGCCGGGCATCGGTCGAGGTCGATGGCCAGGTCGTCGGCCGGATCGGCGTGGGTTGGCTCGTGCTGCTCGGCGTGGCGAAGGGGGACTCGGACGAGGACGCCGATAAGCTGGCCGAGAAGATTGCCGGGCTCCGCGCGTTTGAGGACGAGGCGGGGAAGATGAATCTGGCCGTCGGCGACGTCGGCGGCTCGGTCCTGGTCGTCAGCCAGTTCACCCTGCTGGGCGACTGCCGGGCCGGCCGACGCCCCAGCTTCATCGGAGCCGCCGACCCCGCCGAGGCCGAGCGGCTTTATCTGCGGTTCGCGGAGAAAGTGCGGGGGCTCGGCCTGAGTGTCGAGACGGGCACCTTTCGGGCAGACATGAAGGTCGAGCTGGTCAACGACGGGCCGGTGACGCTGCTCCTGGACAGCCGGAAGGCGTTCTGATCTGCCCCGTAGGGTGGGTGAGCGGAAGCGAAACCCACCGGACCAGGCCGCGCCGAACCATTGGTGGGTTTCGCTTCGCTCACCCACCCTACAGGATTCGGTATCGGATATGCTTGGGAGGGTGTGGACGTCGCGAATTCAACTCCGCGAGGAACTACCCCATGCCGCCGACGAGCGCGCAGCCGCTCAAGCCCGAGATCCTGACCGACGAGCAGGTCCAGACCGACGTGTTGCTCCAGGGCCTGGAGCGGCTGGCCTGGGTGATGGATCGCGCGTTCGCGATCCCGGGGACCAACATCCGGGTCGGCCTCGACGCGTTCCTGGGTCTCCTGCCGGTCGGCGGCGACTTCCTCACCGGCCTGGTCCAGACCGGCCTGGTCCTGGTCGCGCTCAAGAGCTACCGGGTGCCGAAGCCGGTCGCGGCTCGGATGGCGGCGAACGTCCTGCTGGACATCGGCCTCGGCTCGATCCCGTTCGTCGGCGACGCCTTCGACGCGGTCTTCAAGGCGAACACCCGCAACCTCAAGCTGCTCGCGGAGGTCCACGAGCGCCAGAAGCTCGGCCGGCCGATGCCGGCGGCGCCCTCGATCCTGTTCCTCGTCGGGATCGGGGCGGTCTTGCTCCTCGCGCTGGGGCTGGTCTTCGCCGGCATGGTGACGGTCGCCGCGCTGATCTGGAAGGCGATCGTCCACCCGGGGGCCTGAAACGTGGCGGGAATCTCGATCGGGGTCGAGGAAGAATATCAGATCGTCGACCCGGCGACGCGGCACCTCCGCCAGCGGGCCGGGCGGGTCCTGCACGACGCCCAGGGGGCCATCGGCGACGAGGTGACGAACGAGCTGTTCCTCTCGCAGATCGAGGTCGGCACGCCGGTCTGCTTG
Organism: Planctomycetota bacterium; assembly: GCA_021777685.1. Taxonomy (GTDB): domain Bacteria; phylum Planctomycetota; class Planctomycetia; order Isosphaerales; family Isosphaeraceae; genus Tundrisphaera. The sequence continues at coordinate 3,454 of JAJYDH010000309.1, forward strand.
ACGCTCGCCGAGGTCCGCGCCGAGCTGATCCGGCTCCGTCGGGCCGTCATCGAGGCCGCCGAGCATCAGGGGTGCCGGATCGGAGCGGCGGGCACGCACCCGTTTTCGAAGTGGCAGGATCAGGCGGTCACGCCCAAGGACCGGTACGAGACGATCCTCAGCGACTTCCAGCAGCTCACCCGCGAGCAGATCATCTTCGGCTGCCACGTCCACGTCGGTATCGACGACCGAGACGAGGCGATCCGCGTCATGAACCGGGCCCGCCGATGGCTCGCGCCGATCCTCGCCCTGTCGGCGAACTCGCCGTTCTGGCTCGGGCTCGACACGGGATATTCCAGCTACCGGACCGTGATGTTCGAGCGGTTCCCGATGGCCGGGATTCCCAAGGAGCTGAAATCCCGCGCGGAGTACGACGACCTTGTCGACGACCTGGTGAGCGTCGGGAGCATCGAGGACGCCTCGAAGATCTACTGGGACATCCGGCCGTCGTCGCACTTCGAGACGCTGGAATTCCGGGTCGCCGACGTCTGCCAGTCGGTCGACGAGGCGGTGATGGTCGCCGGCCTCTGCCGGGCGCTGGCGGTCGCCTGCCTGGACGCCGAGGAGCTGGACGCGCCCGAGAATCGCATCCGCGATGAACTGCTCCGCGCCGCCAAATGGCGGGCCGCTCGCTTCGGCCTCGATGGTGAGCTGATCGACCTCCGGGCCAGGAAGCTCGTCCCCGCATCCCGGATGGTCGAGTCGATGCTCGATTTCCTCCGCCCGTCGCTCGAATCGCTCGACGAGTGGGAGGAGGTCTCGGGGTTGGTCCGCCGGACCCTCGCCGACGGCAATGGGGCGATGCGCCAGCGCGAGATCTATCGGAAGTCCGGCCGGTTCCAGGACGTGGTCGACGCGATTCTCGGGGAAACCGCGCGGGAAGTGTGATAATCCCGCCCGATTTTCACGATAGTATTGACGTCCTCGCGAGATGCATCGCGAAGTGACGTGTGAGCGGCCTTGTGTGGTGCTTGTCTCTGGCCTTCGCGAATGGTTTCCTGGGTGTCATGGGTGTCCGGACGCGGCGGGGTGGGTCGTTTTCCTTCGATTTCGATCGAAGGGTCGGCCCGTCCCGCCGTGGTTCGTCGACCGACACGGGACAATCCTCGACGGTTTCCGACGAATCGCTGTATATTGGAGCTTGATTGTTCGACGATGGGCGGCGGACCGGGACGGAGGCGTGGCGACCATGCGACGCGAGATGACTCGGTGGCGGGCCCTGGCCAACGCGGGGTTTGTGCTGGCGGTCCTGGCCGTCGCGGCCTACGGGCTCCGCCAGGTCTCCAGCCGGAAGTGGGGCTGGCAGCCCACGTTCCGCGTCAAGGCGGGCTTCGCCTCGATCGGCGGCGTCGAGGTCGGCGCCAGGGTCCGGTTCCAGGGGATCGACGCGGGCGTGGTCGAGTCGATCGAGCCGCCGTCGAGGCCCGGCGAGCCGGTCGTCCTCTGGTTCCGGGTCGACGAGCGGCTCCATCCGCTCGTCCGGGTCGATTCCACGGCGAGGATCGTCCCGCAGAGCCTGGTCGGGGCGAAGATCGTCGACATCGCACCCGGCAAGCCCGACTCGCCCGTGGTCGCCGACCGGGGGACGATCGGGGTCGAGACGCCGATGGAGCTGGTCGACCTGATGAAGCAGGCGGCGGCCTCGCTGAAACGCGTCGACGCCGTGGCCGAGGCGGCGGAGAAGGGGCTGGGCGAGGTCAACGCCATCGCCTCGTCGATCCGCAAGGGAAAGGGGAGCCTGGGCAAGTTCGTCCGCGACGACGAGGCTTACCAGAAGCTCGTCGCGCTGAGCGACCACGGCGCCCGGGCGGTCGGGGCGCTCGACGACAACCTCGCCGCGCTCAAGCGGACCTGGCCGCTCTCGCGCTACTTCGACGACAAGGGGTTCTACGACCGCGAGCGGGTCCTGTTCAAGCCCGGCTCCGAGCGCGACAGCCGGACCCTCCGCGCCGACGACCTGTTCGAGCCCGGCCGGTCGGTCCTGACCGAGCCGGGGCGGAAGCAGCTCGACGACGTCGCCGCCTGGTTCGCCAAGACGAAACGTCCGAAGTCGGAGATCGTGATCGCCGCCTTCACCGACGACGCCCGAGACCCGGACCTCGCCCAGATCCTCACCCAGGAGCAGGCCGACGCCGTCCGCAAGTACCTCGTCGCCAGGCACGGGATCGACTCCGCCGGCTGGTTCACCAGCCGCAAGGTCGCCGCCGTCGGGTTCGGCTCGCAGACCCCACGATCCGCCGCCAATGACCCGGGGGCGCCGGCCCGGCGGGTCGAAGTGATCCTGTTCACGCCGCAGGCGTGACGCCGGGGGCCATCGAAGTCGTTGACGCACCTCCATCGCCGGGATAGCCTGGGGACTCGGGAAGTTCGACCGCCGTCGGCGTGGTGAGGGCAGTTTCGTGGCCTCTCTGTTCATCATCAAGGGGGCTGACAAGGGGAAGCGGTTCGAGTTGAAGGCGAAGGTGGTCGGGCTGGGCCGCGACAACTCGAACCCGATCCGGCTCCACGACAACGAGGTCTCCCGCCGCCACGCCGAGGTCCGTCGCGTCGACGACTCTTACCGGGTCGTCGACCTCAAGTCGGCCAACGGGTCGTTCCTCAACGACGAGCCGATCGACCAGGCCCCGCTCAGGCCGGGCGACCAGATCCGCGTGGGCCAGACGGTTCTGCTCTTTCAGGATTCGATCACCGAGGCCGGGCGCGAGATGACCGCGAGGGTCGACGTCCTCGGCCGGGCCAGCCCGGAGGACCGCTCGGCGATCCTCCGGAGCATCCCCGCCGGCGAGGGGTCGCGGCTCCTCCAGGCCCCCGAGAACGTGGGCGACTGGCTCAAGGACCGCCTGCTCAACCTCTCGGTCATGTACAAGGCGACCCAGGCGATCAGCCACGTCGTCGAGATCGACGCCCTCCTCCCCCAGATCCTCCAGCTCGTCTTCGACTCGATCGGCGCCGACCGGGGGGCGATCCTGCTCAAGGAGCCCAACGGCGAGCTGCACCCGAAGGCCGTCCGCTGGCGAGGGCCGGCCGAGGACGACGAGCGGATGTCGATCTCGCGGACGATCATCGACCACGTCCTCGGGAAGGGCGAGGGCGTCATCACCACCGACGCCCCGGCCGACGCCCGGTTCGGCCCCGCGCAGTCGATCGTCAACCTGGGCATCCGCGAGGCCGTCTGCGTCCCGCTCCAGGGGCGGCACGCCACACTCGGCGTCCTCTACGCCGACGTCCGCGCCGTGCCGGAGATCGGCATCTCCTTCGACAGCATCAAGAACGGCCCCAAGAGCCGCTTGACCAAGGACCACCTGATGCTGATGGTCGCCATCGGCCACCAGGCGGGGCTGGCGATCGAGAACACGTCGCTCTACGAGGCCAAGCTCCAGGCCGAGCGGCTGGCGGCCGTCGGCCAGACGATCGCCACGCTGTCGCACCACATCAAGAACATCCTCCAGGGCATCCGGGGCGGCAGCTACCTCATCGACATGGGCCTGAACGACAAGGACGACGCCATCGTCCGGCGAGGGTGGGGGATCGTCGAGAAGAACCAGGCCAAGATCTACAACCTGGTGATGGACATGCTCTCGTTCTCCAAGGACCGCGAGCCGTCGCTGGAGCCGACCGATCTCAATGAGACCGTCGGCGACGTGGTCGAGCTGATGCAGGCGAGGGCCAAGGAACTGGGCGTCGCGCTGGATTGGGCGCCATCGAAGGAACTGCCCTCGGTCCAGCTCGACGGCGAGGGCATCCACCGAGCGGTCCTCAACATCGTCACCAACGCCATCGACGCGTCCGAAGATGTCGAGGGCGGCAAGGTCACGGTCTCGACCACCTGGGACGCCCTGAGCATGACCGCCCGCGTGATCGTGGCCGACAACGGCACGGGCATCCCGGCCGGCGAGGTCGAGAAGATCTTCGAGGTCTTCGCCTCGACCAAGGGTTCCAGGGGCACCGGCCTCGGCCTGCCGGTCTCGCAGAAGATCGTCCGCGAGCACGGAGGGCAGATCGCCATCACGTCCGAGGTCGGCAAGGGATCGACCTTCACCGTCGAGCTGCCGATGCGGAGGTTCGACCCGATGCGCGACTCGTCGGAGAGCATGCCGACGCTGTCATGATGGGAAAGACGGGATGGCGGATACTCCAGCCTCGCTCTCCCTCTGGGAGCGGGGAGGCAGACATCTGATCGCGTCCGTCTCCTCTGGCTCCCTCCCCCCCTTGCGGGGGAGGGTTGGGCTGGGGGGTCGTCGCCGGTCGAGTGATCGACATGCGAGCCCATTCCCACACAGGTCGCCAATGCGACGCCCCTCACCCCCGGCCCCTCTCCCAGGGGGAGAGGGGAGGAAGATGTAATGCGTTCATGCGTTA
>JAJYDH010000310.1 GCA_021777685.1 Planctomycetota bacterium
GATCTCCTTCCCGCTCAAAGGCCGCGTCGAAGGACATGGAGGAGCCGATCGATCTCCCGCACCGGCCCTCCCCTTGAATAGCTTTCTGAATGGCTATTTTCGCCCAATCTCGAATCTTAGGAGCCGTTCCAAAGTAACTTGATGGCTGTATGAAGATTTGGGCTGGATTTCCCGGCCCTTTCCCGAAGAAATTCACCAAGTTATTTTGGAACAACGCCTTAGCGGCGACTTCCGGAAAGTCGATGGGGGGAATCCGGAATAGCTTCCCGGATGGCCCGCATCGTGACCTTCGGACTCTGGACGGCTTCACCGGGTTCCGCCGTGTTTACTTGCCGATGCAGAACCGCCGGAAGATCCGGTCGAGCAGGTCGTCGGTGACGACGGCCCCCACCACGCGGCCGAGGTCGTCGAGCGCCTGGCGGAGGTCGACCGCCACGAGTTCGTCGCCTCCTTGAAGGCGAAGGGTCTCGGCGGCGGCCCCGAGCGACTGCCCGGCGCGGGCGAGGCTCTCGCCGCAGCGGGCGGCGGTGCCGGCCGGCAGGTCGGACTCGACGGCCCGCGAGCGGATCGCGTCGGCGATCGCACGCCGGAGGGCGTCGAGCCCCTCGCCGGTCGAGGCGCTGGTGGCGATGAGGCCGTCGATCTCGGGCGCCGCCGAGACGTCGGCCTTGGTCCAGACGGCGATGGTCGGGCGGTCGGGATCGCGGCCGATGGCTCCCGGGGCCGGGGCATCGCCGGCGCGGCATTCGAGCCGCAGGTCGGCCAGGTCCGACTGCGAATCCCGGGCCTCCTGGGCCCGGCCCTCGATCGGGCCTCGGGCCTCCTCAATGCCGGCGGTGTCGACCAGGTCGACGGCGAGGCCGTCGCAGTCGCAGGCGGCTTCGAGGTAGTCGCGGGTGGTCCCCGCGACGGGCGAGACGATCGCCCGATCGAGCCCGAGCAGGGCGTTGAACAGCCGGCTCTTGCCCGCGTTGGGCGGCCCGATCAGGACCACCCGGGGACGCCCCTCGGGCCGGTCGCGGCCTCGAAGCTGGTCGGCGAGCCGGCGGACCTCGTCCGCGGCCTCGTCCAGCGAATCCGCAAGCGCCCGGGCCCCGAGCGGGTCGACGTCGGGCTCCTCGGCGAAGTCGAGGTTGGCCTCCAGGTGGGCCAGGACGTCGGCCAGTCGGTCGCGGAGGGCCTCGATCGGCGAGGCGAGCCCGCCGGCCAGTTGCCTGAGCGCCGCGTCGAGCTGCGCGGGGGTCCGGGCGTCGATCACGCCGAGGACGGCCTCGGATTGCGTCAGGTCGATCCGGCCCGAGAGGAACGCGCGGAGGGTGAACTCGCCCGGCTCGGCCAGCCTCGCCCCTCGGGCCAGGCAGTGTCCGAGGACCTGTCGGAGCAGCGGCGGCGAGCCGGTCGCGTGGATCTCGACCAGGGGTTGCCCGGTGTAGGTCCGGGGCTCGGGCCAGAGCGAGAGGGCCACGGGCAACGGACGCCTCAGCCCGTCGAGCCGGAGCCGGCCGGTCCTCCGCTCGGCCCGGGTCGATGATCTTGGCCCATCCTCACCCTCGAATCCATCGAGGGCGATCGACCACGCCTCGGGGCCGGTCAGGCGGACCAGGCCCCGGAGTGCCGGCCCGGACGGGCTGGCGATCGCGGCGATGGTGTCGGACGGGTCGAGCGGCATCCGCTCAGCGGCGCTTGCCCGGCCCCTGCCGGGGCTTGGGGCGGGACCGATCGCGGTCGCGTTCCGGCTCCCGGCCGCCCCGCTGGCGCTCGGGCTCGCGGTCGTTGTTGCGGATGGTCTTGTCCTTGGCGGCCTCTTCGAGGAGCTTCTCCAGCCGCTTGCCGAGCCACCCCTGGGCGCCGCCGCCCCCGTCGCCGCCGGCCGGGCCGGGGCCCTTGCCATTGCCGCCGGGGCCCCTGCCCTTGTCGCCCAGCTCATCCCCCTCGCCGGCCGGCTTGGCGTGGCTGGCGATCACCTTGGGGAGCAGGAGCCGCTCGCAGACCTGCCAGAGGCTGCTGGTGATGAAGTAGAGGCCCAGGCCGGAGGGGACCTTGTAGAACATGAAGGCCATGAAGATCATCATGTACTTCATCATCTTCTGGTTCATCTCGGCTTCGGGCGTCGTCGCGGGGGGCGCGAAGAGCTTGGTCTGCAGCAGCATCAGCGCGACGACGAGGAACGGCAGCAGGTTGAAGTATTCCGTGTTCAGCAGCGGGATCGTGAACGGGAACCGGTACAGCATGTCGGGCGCGGCGAGGTCGTGGATGTACAGGAACGACGAGTGTCGGAGCGCCACGCTGTTGTTGAGCGACTGCCAGAGGCCGACGAAGATCGGCATCTGGATCAGCGCCGGGACGCAGCCGGCGGCGGGGTTGACCTTGTGCCGCTTCCAGACGGCCATGGTCTCCCTCGTCAGCGCCTCCTTGTCGTCCTTGTATTTCTCCTTGACCTCGGCCAGGACCGGCTGGAGGTCTTGCATCTTCTTGGCCATCATCGCCTGCTTGCGCCCGAGCGGGAACATGATCAGGCGGACGGTCATCGTCAGGAGGATGATCGCGATCCCGTAATTCCCGTTCTTCCAGCCGAAGACGCGGGCGACCGACTGGGTCAGGGCGTAGATCTTGTCGAGCAGCGGGGCGATGACGTTCTTGGCCAGGGTCGAGGCGAACGGGATCGTGATCCACTGGTTCTTCCGGTACGACGCCAGGTCCTCCGCCTCATACGGCAGGAGCGCCGCGGCGAGCTTGGGGCCGGCGTAGACCCGGTAGGCGTGGACCACCTCGCCCAGGTTCGGCCCGACCACGATCGGCCGGGAGAAGATCTCCACGCCGACGTCCGACTTCTGCGGGGCCTTGATGTCGTCGGCGAGGACCAGCGGGGCCGACTCCTGGTCTCGGCGCTCCTCCTGAGTCTTCGGGATCGGCCAGGGTTCGACGAAGGTGGCGAAATACTGGTCCTCGACCCCGGCGAACTTCAGCGGGAGTGTCGAGAGCCGGTACGACGGGTCGACCCTGTACTTGACGACGTCCGACGAGGCCCAGGTCGTCACGTCGGTCGCGGTCCCCTTGGCCACGCCGATGAAGACGTCGCGGAAGGTCGAGGTGTACCACTCCCCCTCGATCGGGATGCCGTGCGGGCCGAAGAGGCGGTAGGTGAACCTCGAATCCTGGCCGGGGTCGGAGAACCTCAACTCGACGTCGAACCCGTCGTCCCCCTTCCAGAGCCGGTAGACCTTGGTCACGACGGCCGGGGGCTCGGTCGACCGGGTCCGGAAGGCGATCTCCTGGCACTCGGTCGGGGCGTTCGTGACCGGGTGCTTCCTGGTGAGGGTCCGGACGGCCGGGGCGCCGTCCTTCTCGCGGACGACCTCCCACGTCACCCGGTCGAGCGCGGCCTCGATCTTCGGGGCGTCGCCGGGGGCGTCCTCGGCGTCGGGGCCGCCGTCCGCCGGCCTCGCGGCGCGGGAGGCGGTCGTCACCGTCAGGGCGAGCGAGCCCGGGGCGTCGGACTCGGCCTCCTGATTGATCAGCTTGAGCCGGGGCTTGCGGCCGAGCTTGCCCCGCGCGGCCGGGTCGAGCTCGGCGTCGTACTTGGCCGAGGTCGCCTCGGCGACCGCCGCGCCCTTCTGGTCGAGCTGGAGCCGCAGGTGATAGGCCGAGGGGGAATCGTCCTCGTCCGAGCCGAGGACCAGCTCGGAGGACTTCACGCGCTTCGGCTCGTCCTTCCTCGCGGGCCCGGCGGCGGCGACCCGGGGATGGAAGGGGTCGTCGGGCAGGTCCGGCAGGCCCTTCGCCTTCTCCTCGGCGGCGGCGAGCTTGGCCCTGTCGCCCGGCTTCCCCTTGGCCTTCGCCTTGTCCTTGGCCGAGTCGACCTTGGCGAGGTCGACGGGCTTCTCGGCGGCCGGCGGCGGGAGGAACCCGGTCCGCTCCATGATGATCTGGATGCCGTAGACCGAGGCGATGGTCAGGAGCAGGGTCAGGGCTAGTCGCTTCTCGCTGCTCATCGTGGGGAAGACCTTGGAGTCGGAAGGTGGGGGCGCGAGCGTCGAAGGGCGGGCCGGCTTCGAGGGGATTCCGGCCGATCAGCGGCCCTGGCGGAGCCGGTCGCCCAGGAAGGGTTCAAGCTCGGCGATGTTGTAGATCTTCTGGATCGTCGACTCGAAGTCGTAGGGGAGGCGACGGAACGTCACGCGGACCGGGTCGGTCGGCCGGAGCGCGAGCACCGGGCCCTCCACCGTGTCGGGGTCGGCCTCGGAGGGGGGGGCGGGCCGGGCGAATTCCGCCGTCGGGGCCGTCGACGAGGCGGCCGACTGGCCGTCTTCGAGGATCACGTAGCAGGCCCGGGGGTCGCCGTCGCGGGGCTGGCCCACCGAGCCGACGTTGATCATCACCTTCCCCTCGCCCAGGGTATACTCGTGGTCGATCTCCTCGGGCGCGTAGAACTGGTACCCTTCGGTGAACACGCCGGGGACGTGAGTATGGCCCTGGAAGCAGTATTTCTCGACGAGCTGGAACAGCCGCTCCATCTTCCGGTGGTTGTAGATGTCCTCCGGGAAGATATACTCGCTGAGCGGGTTCCGGGGCGACCCGTGGACGAACAGGAACGAGTCCTGCCGGTGGCTCCGGGGCAAGGTCCCGAGGAATTCCCACCGCTTCTCGTTGTTCGCCCGGTCGGACGGGTTCTCGAGCTGCTCGCGAGTCCAGAAGATCGCACGCTCGGCGCCGATGTTGAAACCGTCGGGGTCGAACATCGCCCCCTGATCGTGGTTGCCCAGGAGCGTGACCTTGCACGAGCCCATCACCCGGTCGATGCACTCGCGAGGGTTCGGCCCGTAGCCGATGATGTCGCCGAGGCAGAAGATCTCCTCGATCCCCTGGGCCTTGATGTCGTCGAGGACCACCTCCAGGGCTTCGAGATTGCCGTGGATGTCGCTGATCAGGGCGCGGCGCACCGGGTGGAACCTCCGAGCGAAACAAGGACTGCGGACGGACCGAATTTCCGCGGGGCCACCGGGTTGGCACGACGGATGGGGGAACCCGTAACATAGAACATAAAACGCCGCGAGGTCGATGGTCAAGGGGAAGGCCCCTTCCCGCCCCGTTTGGCCGCCGCGGAAACGGCCCCATTGAGCTATTCGAAAGGCCCGTCCGATTATTGTCCGGGCCGGGAACCAGTGCCGGGAGGCCGATCGGTTGATCCTGCTCGCCATCGACACGTCAACAAACCGCGCGGCCCTGGCCCTCGCCCGGCCGGGCTCCCCCGCGCGGTCGAGCCCGCCCGACCCGGCGGCCCGTCACGGGCGCGGGCTGATCCCCGCCGTCGCCGCCCTGCTCGCGGCCGAGGGGCTGGCCGTCGCCGACCTCGGCGCCGTCGCGGTCGGCCTGGGCCCCGGATCGTACACCGGGCTCCGGATCGGCCTCACCGCCGCCAAGTGCCTGGCCTTCGCCGCCGGCCGGCCGCTGATCGCGCTCGACAGCATGGAGGCGATCGCCCGCAACGCCCCGGCCGATCGCCGGCGGGTCGCGGTCGCCGTCGACGCCCAGAAGGGGGACGCCTACGTCGCGGAGTTCGTCCGGGATGCGGCCGAGGCGCCCCTCCGCCGGGTCGCGGCGACGAGGGTCGAGGCCGTTGAAGGGTGGGCCGCCGGGCTGGAGCCGGGAACGCTCGTCCTCGGCCCGGGTCTCGACCGCCTGCTGGCGAGCCCGCCCGGGTCGATCGAGGTCGGGACGCCCGAGATGGGCCTTCCCGACCCCGAGACGCTGGTCCAACTCGCGAGGGAGGCCGTCGAGGCCGGCCGGTTCGCCGACCCGTTCTTCCTCGAACCGGTCTACATAAGGAAGAGCGCGGCCGAGGAGCAGTGGGACAGGCTTGGCGAAGGGAAGGCCCGATGAGCGCGACCCGCCCGCCCGACCAGTCGCGGACCCGGTCGGCCTACGGCCTCCAGTGGAACACCTTCCGGATCGTCCGGCCCGACGAGGACCGGGCGACCTTCCGGAACCGGACGGGGCTGACCCCCGGCGACCTCGAAGGGACCCTGGTCCTCGACGCCGGCTGCGGGATGGGCCGCTACCTCCGGGTCGTCGCCGAGGCCGGCGCCCAAGCCGTCGGGATGGACCTGAGCCGCGCCGTCGACGCCGCCCGCGACCAGACGCGCGAGTGGCCCGGCGTCTCGGTGACGCAAGGCGACCTGCTCCGCCTCCCGTTCGCCGAGGGGTCGTTCGACCACATCTATTCGCTCGGCGTGCTCGACCACACGCCCGACCCCCGCCGGGCCTTCCTCGGCCTGGCGAAATTGCTCAAACCGGGAGGCCGGATCGCGATCTGGGTCTACCCGAGAGAGCGCCCCGCCCTGGAGCGGATCATCGAGACTCACCGAGCGATCTCGACCAGGCTCCCGCTCGGCGTGCTCGTCCCTCTCTGCCGGGTCATGGCCCCGGTGGGGGCCCTCAAGCGCCGCCTGATGGCCAGCCCGAACCGGCTGGTGGCGAGGGCCGGGGTCGCCCTGAACCTCATGACCATCGGAGTCTCGATGCACCCCGACCCCGAGGTCCGAGTCTGCGACACCCTCGACTGGTACGCCCCGCGCTATCTTTCCAGGCACACCATCGAGGAGGTCCGCGGCTGGTTCGCCGAGGCCGGGCTGGTGGACGTGGTGGACCTGTCGCGCGATCAGGTTTACTTCCACGCCGGCCAGGGGAACGGGGTCAACCTGGCCGGAAGGCGGCCGGGATGACGATCATTCTAGGAATGGGTCTGGCTGAATTTTGTCGTCGAGAAGATGAAGCCTGAGTCGGGGCCTGGTCGCCTTCAGATTATTGATCTTATTGTCACTGATCGTTCCTCTCTGCAGCGAGATCTCATTGAGTTCGGGTAATTTGACGAGAAGATCCAGTTCCTCATCGGTCCCAGGCGTCCCGGGAAGGTCGAGTGACGAAAGGCCGGGCAAGTTCAGTAGGTGAGAGAGGCCGTTCTTCGTGAAGCCAGGTGCTTTCATGATCGTCAAAGAGTCGAGATGCTTCAACGATTTGAGTCGCTCCAGGCTGGCATCGGTAAGGTTCGAGTTTCCGATGAAGAGGGTTTCCAGTCGAGTTAACCGGCCGATCCGCGAGAGGCCGGGGTCGGTGATGGGGGCCGTCAGGATCTGAAGACTGGAGAGCCTGGGCAGTCGATCGAGGAAGGCCAACTCGGGGTCGATATCGGGCTTGAGCGCTATACAAAGAGATTCCAGGTTGCCCAGCCGCCCAAGGTTCTCCAACCCGTCGTCGCCGAGCGGACAGGTGAGGAGCGACAGGTCCTTGATTCGCCCCTTCCGCGCCAATCGAGCGAGACCCTCGGGCTTCAATTTGCCGTACCCGACCCAGAGGTCTTCGATCCGGTCGAGATCGTCCAGACAAGCGAGTTGATCGGCCTCGAAAGCGCGTTCGGATTCCGTGACTTCCCACAGTTCTATATCGGGAATCCTGACGTTGACGACTTCCTGGAAATATTCACCACCGAAGATCGTTCGCAGCCAGAGCGGTGCTTTTGGTCCGGTTGCCTTGGTTCGAAAGATTCCATTGACTTGCCAGTCGTAATCCACGGCCCCTGATAGCCGCCGGATCTTCGCGACCGCCCGGCGCTGGAGGCTCGCCCGCCGGGCCTTCCAGCCCATCGGGATGCCGATGACGAGGATCAGCAGCATCAGCCCCCGCAGGCTCAGCGAGAACCAACGGCGTCGGCGTTTGGTCGGCTCACTCATGGTCCGCTCATCCATTCGATGGAAAGGGTGAAATGTAGGGTGGGTCGAGCCTCGGGCGAGCCCCACCATCTTCCCGAAATGCGTGGTGGGGCTCGCCCGAGGCTCG
>JAJYDH010000311.1 GCA_021777685.1 Planctomycetota bacterium
AACGGGCCGAGCGCCGTGAGCAGGTTCCAGGCCGTCACCGCCATCGGCCGCTTGATCGGGTCGAGCACCTCGTCGATCCCCGCCCCGCCGAAGACCCGGCGGAAGAACGGATAGACGGGGTTGCCCGTGTGAATGTAAGCGCGGAGATACCAGCCCCCGCCGACCAGCAGGGCGGCCAGGGCGAACAGGAGGGCGTGGGCGAGCCGGGCCTTGAAGGATGACCGCGCCGCGAGCCGATCTTCCTCCCCTCTCCCCCTGGGAGAGGGGCCGGGGGTGAGGGGCGACGCATCGCCAGCGATCCGGAATGGGGTCTCATCGGGCTCGCTCGCCCGGCGACGCCCCTCACCCCGGCCCTCTCCGAAAGGGAGAGGGAGGCAGAAAGGCCGGCCCCCGAAAAACCCGATCCCCAGCAGCCCGACCAGCACCAGCGCGGGATACTTCACCCCGATCGCCAGCCCGGCGAGCACGCCCGCCAGGATCGCCGCCCTCGGCGATGGGTCATCCCGCCAGCGGAGCCAGGCATAAATGGCCGCGTTGCCGAAGGCGGCCAGCGCGACGTCATTCAAAGGCGCCCCCATCCCGTTGGAGACCGCCGGGACCAGCAGCGCGACCGCCCCCGCCCACCGGGCGCGGTCGCCCAGGACCGGCCGGGCGATCGCCGCGACGTTCGCCGCGAACGTCAGGCCCAGCAGCCACTGGATCAGCCGACACGCCACCGGCCCTCGCAGCCCCAGGCCGATCGCGTAAAGGGCCTCCGTCACCAGCGGATAGATCGTCTCGTGCAGGTCCGGCTCGAACACCGCCGAGCCGTGGGCCAGGAAGACCTTGGGGACCTGGAGGTGATAGCAGAGGGCATCCCCGTCCGTCACCGGGGCCAGCGAGGTGAGCAGCGAGCCGAGCAGGGTCAGGCCGAGGAGGACGTCGAACGCGACGCCCAACCCGTCGCCCCTCGACGATCGCCGAAAGGCCGCGACCGTCCCGACCCCCCCCCCCTTCCCGCCCGCGATCGCGCCCACCGCCAGCAGTCCCGCGATCGAGCCGGTCGTCAGCACCCCGAATTCCGCCAGCCCGAGCACGCCCAGCGCCAGCGTCCCCAATCCCAGCGGGACGGCCAGCGCCCAGGCGTCGGGCGGGTGTTCCGGAGTCGCGCGGAGCCACCCCAGCAGGCGACAGCCGAGGCCCGCCGAGATGATCGCCAGGAGGATCAGGAACCCGAGGTCGAGCGGCATCCTTGCCCTTCCTTGCCGGTCAGCGCCGCTGCCCGACGAACAGGCCGTTCGGGCTGATCTTCACGCGATTCCGCTGGAAATCGAACTTGGCATGGGGCCGATCCGGACCGGAATGATCGGACGATAGATGACATTGGTCGGGAAGGCCGGTGTCGGCTCGATGTCGGCCCGCCGGAATGGGAAGATCACAGCCGATACCGCCCCGGATGGCGTTCGAGGATCGGTTCGGGTTCACCGGCGGCGATCGCGAGTCGTTCGGCTTCCGCGCTGGATTCCGACGCGGCGACGATTCGCATCCCGTCCGAGGACCAGGCGACCCACTTGCCCGCCAGCGAGAGCGGTAGCACTTCCGGCTCGCCGGCCGGGAGGTCGCCGGGACCGGGATTGAGGCGGACTTCCGTGTTCATGGAACCTTCCTTCGCTCGCTTCCATGCCGCATAGGCCCCGATCGCGGCCTGAACGCCCGGATGGGGAGTTGTCCCGGAGCCGGCGAGCGACGTCGATTCGTTCTTCAGGGCCTGCTCGCACGCGCCGGAGATCAACGCGAGGAGATCGCCGTTGAGGAGGATCTTCCCGACCAGCAGGTCGAGCATGGCGGGGTCGTCGGCCAGTTGGGCCCAATCGGGCGGCGTGTCGACCCGCGTCGATTCCTGCCTGTCGTCGATATCGGGCATGCCTGGCCCCTTATAACGTTCGCGGAGGAATCGAGGAAGTGCGAGTCCCCTTCCTTGATCGCTATTCTACGGCGGCCGGTGCCGGCCGAGGAAGTGGCCTCATGGGACGCGGATTTTCGGGCGGAGGAGCCCGCCCCAGTCGTGCCTCTTCCCCCAGAGCCAGAGCGTCGGCAGGAGCCAGGCGGCGAGGAGCCCGCAGCGGGCGGCGAACTCGGGCCATCGGCCCATGTTCGGGATCGGGACGTGGGCGGCGAGGATCGTGCCGAGCGTGAAGCCGGCCAGGGTCCGGGCCAGGCGGCCTTGATGTCTCCACCAGGCCCGCCAGCCCAGCCTCGGGACGCACGCGGCGGCCCCCGTGAGCCAGGCGACGGCGGCGTAGCCGATCGTCATCCCCCCGGCGACCCCGACGATCCCCGAGCGGTCGGCCCCGATCGCGCCGGCCAGCGCGGTGACGGCCAGGCCGACCAGCGTGACCAGCGCCAGGGTGTACGGGCGGCCGATCGCGATCAGCATCTGCCTCGCGGGCCAGGCCAGGCCGAGCAGGAGCGTGCCCGGCAGCAACGGCCGGAGAGCGGGCAGGCCGTCGACGAACCGGGGCATCAACGCCCCGAGGAACACCGGCCCGACCAGGTAGGCCACGGCGCTCCCGCTCGCCAGCAAGGGGGCCTGCGCCTCGGTGGCGCGGAGGGCCTGGCGGGCGACCTCGGCGGGGTCGCGGGTCCGGCCGAGGGTGGACTGAAAGTAGGTGTACATGACCGTCACGATCCGCCCGGCCAGGTCGAGGCTCCAGCTCGTCCCCATGATCGCGATCGTGTACAGACCCGCCGCGCGGTCGCCGTCGGGGACCCGCCAGAGGATCAGGGCGCGGTCGAGCCCCAGGACCGCGCCGAAGGCCGCCGTGTTGGCCAGGATCGGCAGGCCGACCCTCATCAGGCGGGCGGCCGTCGGCGTGTCCCACGCCCAGCGGAACCGCAGGGGGTGGCGGGCGTGGAGGTAGGCGATCTTCGCCGCGCTGATCACGCCCACCGCCGCCAGGAGCCCCCAGAAGCCGGCCAGCCAGAGCCCCGAGCCGACCGCGACGATCGAGACCAGCGACTCGAAGACGTCGAGCCGGGTCGTCAGCTCGAACTCCTGATGGGCCCGCAGGACGGCGATCAGGAAGCTCTCGTACCGCTTGAGCAAGGCCAGCCCGGCGACGGCCACCAGCCCCCAGGTCCACTCGGCGGCCCTCGGGTCGCCGGCCACGCGCGGGGCCTGGAGATAGGCCCATCCGAGCAGCCCCAGGGCGTAGGCCAGGCAGGTGAGCGTGTTGGTCGTGTGGGCGATGTCGGCGACCCGCCGGGCCTCGTCCTCGCGCCCCTCGGCGCGGAGGATGGGGATCTCCTGCACCGCGCCCAGGCTGACGCCGAGGCTCGACCGGTTGGTGTTGTCGAGGTAGAGCCGAAGCCCGGTGTAGACCCCGAGCTGCGCCGGGTCGAGCCCCCAGCGGAGCATCAGGGCGGTGATCGTGCCGAGAGCCCGTTCGAGCTGCCCGCCGAGGGTGACGATCAGGCTGTCGCGGGCGGCCCGGCGGCCGATCGCCCCTCCTGGTCTCGCGAGCGGAGCGAGCGTCTGGCCCCCTCTCCCCTCGCGGGAGAGGGTTGGGGAGAGGGGGACGTGGAACAACCCGACGGCTCGGGTCGGGTCGGGGGCCCTCACTCGTCGGCCACTAGCGGTCGGGTCCATGCCGATTGCCCCCTCTCCCCAACCCTCTCCCGCGAGGGGAGAGGGGGCCAGAGAATCCCAGAATCCGCCGGTGCACCCGGTCGCGCGGGTTGCCGCCCGGGTCAGGGACGCCACAGTTCGGCCACGCAGAACTGGGACTCGTAAGGGGCGCTCGGGATCGGCCCGACCTCGGCCAGGGCGATGCCCCGGTCGTGATACCAGGCGGCGGTGTCGTATCCGTAGCGGTTGTAGGTGACGTCGATGTCCTCGTTGTGCGCGGCGAACCGCCCGGCGACGCGGACGACCTCGCGGCGGATCGCCTCGGCGAGCGGCGGGGCGTTGTGGAGGATCACCGCCGAGGTGACGACCAGGTCGAACGAGTTGTCGGCGAACGGCAGCCGCATGCCCGACGCCAGCGCCAGGTCGACGCCGTCGACCCCGTCGAGGTAGACGCGGGCCATCTCCAACTGGGTCGGGCTGAAGTCGACGCCGACGATCGGGACGTCCAGGTGCCCCCGGAGGGCCCGGATCAGCTTGCCGTAGCCGCAGCCGATCTCCAGGACCGAGGCCGGCCGATACCGGCCGATCCGCCGGGCCACCCACTCGGCCCGCATGGCGCGGGTCTCCTGGCCCTCCTGCTCCCGGAAATAGTCGAGTCCGCCCCGGAGGGTCCAGTATTCGCGAGGGTCGGCGTAGACCATCCGCCGCTTCAGGCCGGGCCATCGGCCCAGGGTCCGGCGCATCGCCTTGTGCCAGGCGTATTTGCTGCCCCGGTGTCGCCAGGCTCGCCAGGCCCGGACGAGCAAGGCCGGCGGTTCGGTCGACGGTTCCACGGTGCGGCCCCCTTCCCTGGATGGGCGACGCCCCTCCCTCGATCGACCCGGCCCCTCGACCGTCCCGGAACGGGCCATCGGATCGCAGGGGGAAAGGTGGGCCGGGCCGGATTCGACGGCTCGGGCGTTCGGCGGGGAGTGTAAAGGCCACGCCCGGAACGGTCAAGGCGGGCTGGCCGCTACCCGCTGACTGCTACCCGCTACCCGCTACCCGCTACCCGAGTTTGCTGTCCGGCCGTCGGCGTTTTATAATGGACTAAGGCGGCGGAAAAAGGAGTTCGTCGATGAGTTCGGGCGTCGGTCAATCGAGGGTGGGCGACCTGTCGTTCCAGGTGTTCGGCCGGGCCATCCATCCCGACTGGTTCTCCGTCAGGGCCCATCGGCGGGTGGCCCTCGACGGCTGGATGGCCGACATCCGGATCGTCGACGGGGGCCATGCGATCCACTGGCGGTCGGGCGACGTCCGGCTGACCGAGATCCTCGCCGGCCCCTCGACCCTCTTGCCCGAGCCCGGCCTGCTGTTCCACTCGCCGATCCGCCACGAGCGAGCCGCGGTCCTCCGCCCGGGGATCGGGGTCGAGTATCAAGCCTGCCTGGAGGTCGAGCGGATCGACCCCGAGGTCTTCGACCACCTCTGCGACGAGATGACCCTCGACGCCCACCGCGACCGGCTGTTCCACCGCTTCGCCGACGCCAACCGGATGGCCCCGCCCGCGATCAGCCACATGGCGTTCGAATCGCGGGCGCGGGGCCTGCTCGTCCACGCCTTCCACTCGTTCCCCGCCGAGCGGGCGATCGTCCGGACCCAGTCCCTCTTCGAGGTCCCGGTCGCCCGGCCGGCGGGCCGGTGAGGCCAGATCGACCATGACGTGACGACGAGGTTGCGCGAACCTCACGCTTCAGCGAAGCCCCCGGAATTCCAGGTTGATCCGGCTCCCCCCGATTTCGGCGGAGAGTTCCGCTCGCCGGCCGCCCACGTCCAGAGTCCCGGCCGACGAGGCGAACCGGGCCGCTCCCAGGAGATCCTTCGAGTCCGGGGCGGGGGAGAGCGGGACCGTGGCGCCGTCCCCGCCGACGATCTTCACGCCCACTCCGGTCGGCACGGGGCTCAGGGCGGTCTTCTTGTCGGGGCCGAGGAAATAGGCCACGACCGTCTTCGGCGGGCGGCCCTGGCGCCGCGAACCATCGGCATCCGCCTCCTTGCTGAGGATTTCGGCGAAGCCAGCATTTCCCGAGAGCGGCACGACCACGCCCCCATGAGGGCCATCGACGACGACCGGAGGACCGGAAGGCCCCGACGGGCCGTTGCAGCCGGCCGTCGCGAGGGCCAGGGCGAGGAGGAGGATGAAGGATGTGCGTCTGATCATGATTTCGCCGTTCGCCGCGGTTAAGGCCCCGATCGGCCGCCGGACGCCTCTCGCCGGCGAGAGATCAGGGCCGGCCGATATCGATCAATACTGGTCGGCGCCGAGAATCTCGCCCCCGTTGCGGGTCGAGAGCCGCTGGTAGATGCCGGGCACGGCCGTCCCGAAATACCAGATGTATTTGCTCGTCGTCACGCCGTCGGGATAGAAGTCGCCGTAGCTGCTCTTGTTCGATCCGCTGATCGGCCAGCTATTGATCGTGTTCTTGATGAACCGGACCGAACCGTCGCAGAACGCGAAGTTGGCGCCGCCGGGGTGCTGGCTCGATGCGTCCTCGCCGTAATAGTATTGATATCCCGTGCTCGCGGTCGGGGCGTTGGGGGGGTAGAACGTCGAGAAGAGCGTGTCGTAGAATCGGCCGGAGTTCCAGCTGAAGTCGGAGTTCGTATAGCTGCTGCCCGCCTTCTGCATCGAGAATCGGCTGTGCTCGCCGAAGAGGAATGTGTTGCTGGTGCCGTCGGTGACCTGGGCGATCGTGACGCTGCTGTCGTTGTAGATCACGCCGTTATATTGGGCGAACTCGGCCGCGCCGTAGGACGTGTTGTAGCCGAAGTCCCATGTGCCCGCGCAGCCGGCGTAGCTGCTGAAGCACTGGAGCCAGTTGCCCGCCGGAAGGCCCGATATGTTCACTTCGTTGAAGTTCGCGTTCGGGGTGGACGAGGAGATCACGCTCGGGGCGAAGAGGGGCTCGCTCGGGCAGGTCAGGATGCCGAGCCTGACGCCGCAGATCGTCAGATTCTCATAATTGCCCGAATTCAGCGAGAAATTCACGGCGTTGTACATCCCCGACTGCTCGGTGAACGGCAGCATACGGACGAAGCAACTGTGGTTCTCCGGATACTTGCCGCCGTTGAAGTTCGAGTACGACCCGCCGGGGTAGCACGCGCTGGAAGACTCGTAGTTCATCGCCGCCAGGGCGAGCTGCTTCAGGTTGTTGGTGCACTGGGCGCGGCGGGCCGCCTCGCGCGCCGCCTGGACGGCGGGCAACAGCAGGGCGATCAGGACCGCGATGATCGCGATCACGACCAGCAGCTCGATCAGCGTGAAGCCTCGGCGTCGTCGGGGTGTGGTGCGCGGCATGGGCAGGGGACCTCGGCACGAGGGGAGAAGGCGGCGGACATGGGTCGCGATTACCGCCGAATCATCAACGGTGAGGACCAGTATTGTAGGTGGGACGATCGGCCGGGGCGTGGAGAGTCGATGAAAGCCCGGCGAAGATTCTATTCGGGAGTCTGGCCGGGGCCGGGAGAGGGCCGCAGGAGCCAGCTCGACGCGGTGAGGGCCGCGCTGATGAGGATGAGGGCCTGGAACGCCGTCGAGGCGCCCCGGCGATCGACCGCGATATCGTAACACCAGCTTCCCAACCCGGTCGAGAGGGCGACGGCGAGATTCTCCAGCGCCATCAGCGTCGCGAAGACGGTGCCGGCCGCCTCGGGCGGGCACGACCGGGCGGCGAGGTCGAGCTGGATCAAGGTTGCAATCATGTAGATGACCCCGACGGCGAAGCCGATCGCCAGGGCCGAGGCCCGGCCCGACAGCCCCGCGTAGGCCAGGGTGCTCGCCACCCCCAGGACGATCGAGAGCCGGATCAGCACCGGTCCCGAGGCCATCCGGGCGAGCCGCGGATAGATCAGGCAGCCGAGGATCGAGCCCAGGGCCATCGCCGACTGGGCCCGGCCGAAGGTCCGCTCGTCGATCCCCAGCGCCCGGGTCATGTGCGAATAGAGCACCACCGTCGAGAACGGGTTGAAGTTCCAGAGGAACAGGAATGCCCCGACTCCGAGGAGCGTCGGCGATCGCGCGGCCCGGCCCAGCGCCCGAGCGGCCTCGCCGGCGCCCTCGGTCGGTCGCCCGACCCGGGGGTCGCGGACGGCGAAGGCGGCCAGGAGCAGGGTCGCGGCCCCGGCCAGCCCGCAGGTCGCGAACCCGAGCCGTTCCCGCCCCCCCTCGCTCAGCCACCCCCC
>JAJYDH010000312.1 GCA_021777685.1 Planctomycetota bacterium
GCCTGTCTCACGACGTCCGGAATGCCCTGTTTTCCAGCCCCCAGGTCACGCCACGACCCTCACCCCGGCCCTCTCCCAGAGGGAGAGGGAGCCAGAAAACGCTGACGGCACCAGGGGTTATGGTTCGTCAAACGGTATTGGGGCGAGCCCTACCCTACCAGGAGCGGCCGTCCGCGAGTGCCGAGAGAGGAGAAGCGAGGGACCTATTATAGCGCCCAACCGCGGGGCCTCGCCCCGCTGGTCGGCTGGATCGGCCTCCACGGAGCCTTATGGCGCGAGCGGTTCGATAGCCTCGAAGCACTCTTGAAAAGGATGGACCCATGACCAAACCGAACGCCACGGATTCTGTCATCGTCGAGAGGGACCTGCCGCATCCGCCCGAGAAGGTCTGGCGGGCGCTCACGCAGCCGGCACTGATCGAGGAGTGGCTCATGAAGAACGACTTCGAGCCCGTCGCGGGCCGCCATTTCAAGCTGAGCGCCGACTGGGGCGCCGTCGACTGCCGGGTCCTGGCGGTCGAGCCGGACCGGACGCTGTCCTACACCTGGGCGGCCTACGGCCTGGAGAGCGTCGTCACCTGGACGCTCACCCCGACAGCCGCCGGCACCCACCTCCGGATGGAGCAGTCGGGCTTCCGGCCGGATCAGGAGCAGGCTTACCAGGGGGCCCAGGGCGGATGGCCGCGGTTCCTCGGGGCGCTGGAGAATGTCGTCGCGAAGCTGGAATGAAACAACCGAGGGGCCGGCCAGGACCCGCGTTCCGCGATGGGGCGGGAATCGGTACGATGGCCGTCGAGATCCGGCGGCCCCGCGAGGCCGCCCGCCAGGACCCCCCTCGAAGGCCCGACGTGACCGAGTCTCCCCCGAAGCAGAATCCCGGCCGATTCGTCGTCGTGGAAGGCCCCGACGGCGGCGGCAAGACGACCCAGGCCGCCCGGCTGGTGGCCTGGCTCCGCTCCCTGGGACGCGAGGTCGTCGCCTGCCGCGAGCCCGGCGGCACGGCGCTCGGGGAGCGGCTCCGCTCGATCGTCCTGGAGCGATCGAGCATCGCCATCGGCATGAGGGCCGAGATGCTCCTCTACATGGCCAGCCGGGCCCAGCTCGTCGAGGAGGTCATCCGCCCGGCGCTCGGGCGGGGCGCGGTGGTCGTCTCCGACCGGTTCCTGCTCTCCAACGTCGTCTACCAGGGTTACGCCGGGGGGCTCGACGTGGCCGACCTCTGGCGGGTCGGCCTGACGGCGACGGGGGGGCTCCTGCCCGACCTGACCCTCCTCATCGACGTCCCCCCCGACGTCGCGAAGGCCCGGATCGGCCCGGGGCGCGACCGGATCGAGGACCGGGGGGACGACTATCGGCGGCGGGTCCGCGACGGTTTCCTGGCGGCATCCCGCGATTACCCGGCGCCGATCGCGGTGGTCGACGGCTCGGCCGACCCCGACTCGGTGCTGATCCGACTGCAAAGCGAGGTGAGCCGTGCCCTGGCACTCCCTCCGAGGCCATGACCGGGTCGTGACGACCCTCCGCCGGGCCCTGGCCAGCGGGCGACTGCCGCACGCCTTTTTGTTCGTCGGCCCCGAGGGGATCGGCAAGCGGGCCTTCGCGCTCCGGCTGGCCCAGGCCCTGCTCTGCGAGCGGACGCCCGAGGCGGAACTCGACCCCTGCGGCCGGTGCCCGGCCTGCCTCCAGGTGATGGCCGGGACCCACCCCGACCTCCTTCAGGTGGCCACGCCCGAGGACAAGCACGAGCTGCCCATCCGGGTCATCCGCGACCTCTGCATCGACCTGGGGCTCAAGCCCATGAGCGGGCGGCGGAAGGTCGCGATCATCGACGACGCCGACGACCTGAACGACGAGGCGGCCAACGCCTTCCTCAAGACCCTGGAGGAGCCCCCGCCCGGCTCGACCCTGATCCTGATCGGGACGTCGGCCGAGGGGCAGCTCGACACGATCCTCTCGCGCTGCCGGGTCGTCCGGTTCGACCCCCTGCCCGAGCCCGAGCTGGCCGAATTGCTCCGGGAACAGGGGATCGCCGAGACCCCCGAGGCGGCGACGAGGCTCGCCCGGCTCGGCGAAGGCTCGGTCGCCCGCGCCCGGGGGCTCGCCGACCCGGCGCTTGCCCAGTTCCGGGGGGCCCTCTTCGAGGAGATCGCCGCCCCGAGGGGCTTCGAAGCCCCCGCCCTCGCCCGGCGGATCGAGGAGTTCGTCAACAAGGCCGGCAAGGAGGCCGGCGCCAAGCGGGCCCGCGCCCGGCTCGTCTTCGGCGAGCTGGTCCGCCTCTTCCGGGGGACCCTCCGCCTGTCCGTCGGCCTCGAACCCCCGGGGGCCGACCCCGACGACCGCCGGGCCGCCGCTTCGCTCGCCGAGAAGCTGGAGCCCGAGGCCGTCCTGGCCCTCGCCGACCGCTGCCTGGAGGCCGATTACCACGTCCGGCGGAACCTCTACATGCCCCTGATCCTGGACGACCTGGCGCACGACCTCGGCAAGCTGGTCAACGCCCGGGGGCGAGGCTGATCGGAGAATTTGAGGGGATCGAGCCACTCCTACCACCGACCACGGCCCGCGAATCGGACCGGCAATGTCGGGCGGGTGCCCCTCTCGAATTTGGACAGGACCGGGAGCGGAGGCACTCGTTCCCACGCTCCGCGTGGAAATGCCATCCTCGACGCTCCGCGTCGTCTTCGGACCGGGCCGCGCTCCTGGGCAGAGGACGCGGAGCGTGGGAACGAGCGAAGTCTCCCCCAAATCGAGAAGGTATCCATGTTGGACTCGAAAGACGCTCGACCCAACTTGCGAAAATCGCCCAAATTTTGAACATTCGCTCGCGCAACGAGATAATTCCGCCACCACCACTTCTCTCGCCCGGCCAGATCGCCCATTCGGACGATTTTGCCAGAAATAGACAGACAGCCTTGACGCTCAGGATGACGGGAGTAAATTGGATCGCAGGAAATGGGCAAAAAGAGTAGTTTTTGCCCATTTGGGCGATATGAAGCCCCGACGCAGGATGCTAACTCACACTCTCCCCCAGGAGTCAGCACCATGAAAGCTCGCCATGCCACCAAGGCCCGCCGTCCCGTCGTCGAGTCGCTGGAAACGCGCGAGGTGCTCTCGCTGAGCCCGCTGGTCCAGGCCGACATCCTGATCCTCCAGCGCGATCAGCAGCTCGCCCACGCGGCGATCCAGCAGGAGCTCGCCGTGGTCAAGTCCGACATCACGGCGATCCAGCAGCAGTCGAGGGCGGCGATGTCGACCGTCCAGGCGAACATCAAGGCCGACCAGCTCACCCTGCTCCAGGACCAGCACCCCAACACGTTCCCCGGAGGGGACCCCACCGCCGTCGCCGCCGACAAGGCCGCCATCCAGACGGAGAGGAATAACCTCAACTCGATCAAGGCGCTCGAGAAGTCGACCGTCAATACCGAGAACGGCTACGTCAAGTCGCTGAATAACCTCAGCAAGAAGTACGACGGGACGGTCAAGAGCAACATCCAGAGCGTCAAGAAGACCAACCCTGACACGACGACCGTCACCGGGATCTCCCAGGGGATCTTGACAAACTACACGAATCAGGCGACGACCATCGGCAACAACGAGCAGACGACGTACTCGAACTTCAACACGAAGCTCGGCAACTACACCGCCTGATCGACGAACCGGCCCGAGGCCGCGCGGTGCCGCGGCCCCGGGCCGGATCGAGCCCGGCTCAGCCGGGCGGCGGGACCATCCTCGCCGGATTCCGCCAGACGCGAGCGACCGGGCGGCCGGACTCGCGGGCGGGCCGCCCCTCGTCGGTGAAATAGACGGGCGGGCCGCCCCCGGCGGTCGACTCGTACAGGACGACCGTCGTCGCCGGAAAGTCCTTCCGGTCGAGCGGCAGCGCGTGGAAGGCCGCGGGCTCGCCGACGGCCACGGTCCCCGGCCCGTGGCGATCGAGCGCGTGGAAGGCGACCCGACGGCCGGGAGACTTCGGCGCGTACTTGCCGTCGACCTCGTAGATCGGCCCCGGCAGGTTGAGCCGGGGGTCGTCGAGGTCGAGCTTGTAGAGGACCTGATTGTAGTCGTACCGGGGGGTCGGGTGGGTGTTCCCCGAGAAGGTCGTGGTGTACGTCCCTTCGAAGAAGATCACGCGACCGCCTTCTTTCGCGAACATCGGGTGCTGCTTGGGGTTGTAGAAGCTGTACCTGTCGTGGGTCACGACCTTCCGGGCGTAAGTCCAGGGGCCGAGCGGGGTGTCGGCCTCGGCGAACCAGACCTCGCCGAGCTGCGAGGACGATCCGCCGATCTCGCAGGCGATCATGACCCAGCGGCCCCGGTGGTCGTTCCGGTAGACCGACCCCCGGTGGGCGACGACCTTCCGGCCGGTGTCGGCGTCCTGGAGCTGGAGCAGGACATCGGCCTCGGGGAGTTTGCCGGCCTTGACCAGCCGGGCCTGCGCCACGCCGTCGAGCGCCCGGGCCCCCGTCCGCCAGGCATAACGGGGCGTCCCGTCCGGGTTCCGGTCGAACTCGGGGCGGTCGAGGGTCGAGCCGGGCAGGAGGCAGGTGAACGCCTCGTACCGCTCGGGGTGGGCCAGGTCGTCGACGTCGGCCCGGACCCGGACGAGCGGGTAGGGGTCGGCGAAGTACATGTAATCGACGCCGTCAACCCGATGCGGGAACGGGTGCCCCGACGGGATCGCCGGGGTGTCCAGCGGGATCGAGACGACCTTGCTGAACTTGCGAGTCTCCGGATCGAATTCGGCCAGGCCGCGCTCGTAGATCGTCAAGGGCGGGCGGATCTTGGCGAAGGCGGCGAACATCCGCTCGCGGCCCGAGCCGTCCTTCAGCACGGTCAGGCCGTCGAGCCAGGTCGGCCCCTCGCCCGGCATCGGGGCCGAGGGCGCGGCGAAGCCGCTGGCGTCCACGGAATAGTCGAGATCGATCCCAACTTCAACATCGAGCCCGCCGTCCACCGGGAGCCGTGACGTGGCCGTCGGGGTGTTGAAATTCCCCAGCGGGTAGCCCGGCCGGTTGGTGTCGCCCCAGAACCAGCGGACCTGGCCCCGGAAGACCGCGTTGAGGACGCTGTCCTGCCCGAGCACCTGGGCATTCAGGACCGGCTCGCGAATCGGCGATTTGTCGCCGACGAGCACGCTGTCGCGGTAGATCCCCGCCCCGGTCACGCGATAGAGCCGCTCGGCGATGTTGATCCGTTTGACCTCGATCCGCGCCCGGCCTCCCTCGGTCACGTCGAGCGCCTTGCCCCGGAAGCCGAAGCCGTCCCTGGGGAATTCATACCCGTGGCCGCTGACATGAAAGAAGACCTTCCGCCCCATCAGCCCCGGCTCGTCGAAGGCCACGATCCCCCGGCTGTCGGTGACGAATTTGATCTCGTTGACCGTCCGCAACTCGACCAGCGGCACCCCCCGGCCGGTCCGGGAGTCGACGACCTCGATGGCGAAAGGAGTTCCGGCGAGGGCCGGGGTCGCGAGGGCGAGCACCAGGAGGGCCGATTTCACTTACGGACCTCCAGCTTGACCAGGCTGTTGTGGAAGAACCCCGACTGCTCGGAGTTGCCCGGGTCGTGCCGGTAGCGGTCGCCGTCGAGGAGGAATTTGTACTCGTGCGAGCCGGGGTCGAGGACGACCTTCGCGGCGTAGAACCCCTTCGCATCCGGCCCGACCATCGGCAGGGCCTTGTCCTTCCATCCGGTGAAGGTGCCCACGAGCGCGACCGTCTTCGCCGGCACGTCGGGCTTGTAGCGGAACGTGACCTCGGACTTGCCGTCGTCCAGGTGCCGCACGGCCGGGCCTCCCTGGGTGAGATCCTGTTCAAGCAGGGCGTAATTGAGGTAGCCGACGAGCATCTCGTCCTTGGTCTGCTCGCCGAAGGTGACGAGGCGTTTGGGGTTGGGGTTGTTGGGGTTATCGGCCGAGTTGTCGAAGTGGCCCTCGCAGTGGAGGACCGTCCCCTCGGGCATGACCTTGGGCTCGGCGAGGACGTAGAGGTTCTGCCAGTCGAACTCGTAGCGGGGGACGTCGAGCAGGACCTCGCGACGGCCGTCGGGATACTCGGCCTCGAACCGCATCGACTTGCCCCTCAGGTGCATGTGGGGCATCATCGAATAGAGGATGCCGGCCTGGTCGAACCGGAAGTCGGCCCGCGAGACGTAGTCGGCCGCGCCGGGCGGGATTCTCAGGCGGAAGTCGAGCGCCATGCCCGACTTGAGATCCTTGCGGACGGTCGAGGGGTCGGCGAAGCACAGGCCGATCTTGCTCCGGTCGACCTGCTTCGTCCCCTTCGGCGTGTAGTGGAGCTGGAACTTGAGCTTCGAGCCGGCGGGGACCCGCCGGGCGACGCCCTCGGGCAGGATGCGCGGGGGCATCCCGGGGGCGTAGGCGGCCAGGAAGTCGCCGCCGGACTCGTCGGACCCCTTCGCCCCGGGCGGGATGACGGTGACGACCAGGTGGTGGACCACCGAGGCATTACCCGGCCGGACCTGCGAGGCCCTGACCCAGACGTCCTTCGTCAGCTTGGGGTCGATGGTGATGTTCTGGTAGGGCATGACGCCCTCGGCGGGGATCTCGACCGCTTCCGGCATCTCCAGGATGAGGTCGGGTTTGGGGATCCGCCAGCCTTCGGGATACCGGGCGGGGGGCGGGAGGTCGGCCGGATTTCCCTCGGGGGCGCCCGCGGCGACCCAGGCGTCGAGGGCCCGCTTCTCGTCGGGGGTCAGGCGGGCGTCGTTGGCGAACTTGCCGTGCACGGGCGAGGCGTGCCAGGGGGGCATCCGCCCCTCGTCGACGACCTCGGCGATCATGCTCGACCAGCCGGCGGCCTGGCGGTAGTCGGTCAGCGAGAACGGGGCGATCTCGCCCGGCCGGTGGCAGGAGACGCAGCGATCCTGCAAGATCCGCGCGACCTGCTTCGAATAGGTGACGTCTCCCTTGCCTTCCGGCTTCGAGGCCCGGCCGATCTTGCAGCCGGCCGCCTCGGTCCTGGGCGTGGCGACGGGCCGGCCGCCGAGCAGGGCCTCGATGGCGTCGGCCAGGTCGTGCGCGGTCGGCGCCGGGCGATGGACGCCGATGGCGTACTGGTCGTCGACCCGCCCTCGATAGCGGACGGCCCGGGACTCGTCGAGGACGAAGACCTCGGGCGTCCGCTCGGCCCCGAGGCGGTCGGCCAGGTCGTTGCCGACGTCCTTGAGGATCGGGAACGGCAGGGCGTGGGCGTCGGCGAACCGGCCGATCGCGACGGGCCCATCCTGCTGGTTGGCGTCGACCGCGTAGAACCGCACCCCCCGCCTCTCGAAGCGTCGGGCCAGCTCGGCGAGCCTCGGGGCGTAAGCCTCGGCCAGGGGGCACTCGACCCCGACGAACGCCAGGACAACGAGCTTGCCCTCGCGGGCCTCTTCGAGGGCGTGCCAGGCCCCCCGGTGGTCCTGGAGCCGGAAGTCGACCGGGACCTTCGAGGCCGGCCCGGCCTGGGCTAATTCCGAGGCGATGAGCCAGAGGACAAGTCCCGGGACGGTCATGGTCGGGGCCTCGCTCGCGGTCTTTCGGGGGCGGGAAGGAAGCGGCTCGATCGTAGCACATCTGTCCGACGGAATGCGAGGGCGGGCCCGGTGCCTTCCGGGCGAATTGTCGGGGTTGTTCAAAGGTCGCGCCGCAATCCTCCGCCCCCCACTCCATCCCCCCCGCAAGGGGGAGGGTGGGGGTGAGAGGTCCCGTCGTTCGAGCAAAGACCTTTGAACAATCCTGGACGAATTGTCTGGAGGATTGCAAAGTCCGTTCGGGACTTCTCTCCGGTAGGGTGGGTGAGCGGTGGCGAAACCCAGCAAT
>JAJYDH010000313.1 GCA_021777685.1 Planctomycetota bacterium
GGTTCGAATGTGGGGATGGGCAACGTGATCTCGGGGAATACCTACGACGGGGTGCAGGTGTTCGGCCCGACGGCGGCGGGCAACCTGTTCCAGGGAAACAAGATCGGCACGGACATCTCGGGGACGTCGGGGCTGGGCAACCTGGACGACGGGTTGGTGGTCAACGACGCGCCGGGGACGCGCGTGGTGGCGAACCTCATCGCGGCGAACGGTTCGAGCGGCGTGCTCCTGACCGGCTCCGGGGCGACGGGGACGGTGCTGCAGGCCAACGCGATCGGCCAGGGGATCGGCGGTCAGGCGCTGGGCAACGGGGCGTTTGGAATCCTGATCATCAATCAGGCTCCCGAGCCGACGTCCGTGAATAACGTCAACGCGAACAACACCCTGGGCCCGGTCCGAGACACCAACGTCACGCCCGCGACCACCACGAGCACGACGACCGCCAAGGCGTCGGTGAAGGTCGTGAGCAAGCAGTCGGTGAAGGTCAAGCCGATGGCCTCTCGGCCGTTGGAGGCGTTCCGGTCGAAGGCGAAGAAGTGAGCCGTCCTCGCGATCCCGGGATGAAGGCCGGCCGACATCCCGTCGTCCGGCCATCGTCGATCGGTCCCGGGGCTTTCGGGATCTCGGATCGCGTCCGCCCCGGTGTCTTCGCGCCCGGCAGGGTGCCGATCAGTCGAGAATCGGCGTCAGATTGATGAGATTCTCGACGCTCGTGACCCCCTCCGCGCCCCAGGCGGAGCGCTCGGCCTCGTCCCGCTCGACCCACGTCCGGACGTTGCCCCGGAGGGTGACGTTTCCCCCCCGGGTCTCGACGCGGATCGCCTTGGCTTCGAGGGCGGCGCTCCGGCGGAACGCCTCCTCGATCCTGGCCTTGACGTCCTTCGGCACCGCCTTCGGGCGAATGGTGACCTCGTTCGTCACCCCCCGGACGCCCGCGAGGCGACGGACGGCGGACTCGGCGGCGGCCTTCTGATAGCCCCACTCGACCTCGCCGGTCAGGGTGATCCAGCCGTCGGAGACCGAGACCTTGACCCGCTCGGCGGGCAGCGAGGCGTTCCACATCAGGACCTCGGCGGCGGTCCTGGCGATGTCGGCATCGCTCCGGCGGGCATCGCCGGGGAGTTGGACCTGGATGTCGTTGGCCACGGCCCTGACGCCGCGAATCCGAGTGGCCGCGGCGCCGGCCTCCCACTTCTGGAAGAAGTTGCCGACGGTCCCGGTGAGCGTGGCGACACCGTCCTTGACCGCGACGCCGATCTCGCGCTCGTCGATGCTCGGCTCCCAGCGAAGTTCGTCCTCGATCGCCCGCCTCAGTCCCGTATCGGCCTGGATCAGCTCTGCCGTGCTCGTAGTCATGATGGTCCCTCTCGTGGTCGCGGTTTCGGGTCGAAAAGCGTGGGGGAATCGTCGTCCTCGCCCCCGGTCAGTGGTAGCAGAAGACGGGCGCGGGGCAATGGTCGAGGATCGACCGGGTGACGGAGCCGATGAAGAACTCGCGGATCGTGGGCTTGCCATAGGCGCCGATGACCAGCAGGCCCGTGTCGCGACGACGGACCTCCTCCAGGATCACCTCGGACGCCTTCGCGCGGCTCTCGACCGCGATGTCGACCGCCTGGATGTCGTGATTCCGGAGGAATTCACACCCCCGTCGAGCGTGGCGGGCGGCCTCGGATCGGATCGTGGCGACACTGACGACGTAGACGGAACGAGATCGGGACAGGCCGGAGGCCTCGAAGGCGTAGAGGGCCCGGGCCGACTGGAGGCTCCCGTCGTACGCGACGATGACGGCTTCCCCGACGACCGGGCCCCGGGGCACCGCGACCACGGGCCTCGGGCTGTCCTTGAGGACGCGAGACAGAGTCTCGTCGGGCTGGTCTTTCCAGCCGTACTCGTAGTGGGTCTTCTGGCCGAGCATGACGAGGTCGCACCGCTGGGCCTCCTCCAGCATCTTGACATAGGGAGTGCCCGCCTCGGATACAACCTTGCCGCGGACGTGGAGGTCGTGACACTTCGCGGTGAACTGCTCCAGGATCACCCTCGAGCGCTGCCGGGCGGTGTCGACCAGCGGCTCGACCGCGAGCTGTTGATAGCCGGAGGCGAACATCGCCTGCTCCGAGACCAGGATGCCCGACTCGTCGACGACCGACATGCCGAGGGCCGTCGCGTCGTGCTCCCTGGCCCAGGAGAGGCCGAGGTCCACGGCGGCCTCGCCGTCGCCGGTGCCATCGAGTCCGATCAGGATGCTTCGCAACATGGTTGGTGCCCCGTTGGCGGTAGAATGGCCGGTCATCTGGATCGGGATCAGGCGTTCGCGACCGCCCTCGGCGAGTCCGCGACGGCGGCGATCTCGGCCGGCCCCCGGACCGTCAGGACCGGGCAATGGGCACGTCGCATCACCTCCTCGGCGACGCTCCCCATGAGGAGCCGGCCGAAGCCCGACCGGCCCGTCGTCCCCATCACGATCAGGTCGGCCCGGACCTCGTCGGCCAGATGGAGGATCGTCGAGGCGGGCTCCCCCTCCCGGACCACGATCTCGGCGGGGGGTGCGAAGTCCTGCTGGAATGTCTCGCGCAGGCGATCCTCGATCTCGTCGAGGAACGGCCGGCGCTCGGCCGGTCCTCCGATCAGGCCAGGATAGACGATCTCCCTCTGCGCGACATGGACGACGACCATGCGGGCCCCGTAGTCGCGGGCGAGCGAGACGGCCAGTTGCCGGGCATATTCGGAGCTGTCCGAGAAGTCGGTCGGGTGGAGGATGGTCCGGATCGTGAGCATGGTTCTCGCGGGCATGGGGGTCTCCTTCTCGATGGTCAGTGCGCCACCACGTTCATCGGCGGGTGGTCGACCCGGAGGAAATTCGGGCGGCCCTCGGCGGCCTCGGCGCACGCCGTCTCGGTCGCGAGGCTCGGGTCGTAGGCCCGGACGTCGAGGCGGGCGCGATCGATCGCCTCCAGCTGCCAGGGCTCCGAGGCGTGCTCCCTGGCCCGGTCCAGGTGGCCGGAGAGGCGGGCGAGGCCCTGGGACGTCGTCTCGCCCTCGCCGCGGATCTCGGGGAAGTCGCGGTGATGGACGGACCGGATCGGTATCCCCTCGTCGGTGAACGTCTCGTTGACGATGATCATCGAACTCGCCTCGGGCGGCGTCTCGTCGACATGGGCTCTCGGCCCGTCGGCCGGTTCCTCGGCGAGCGGCAGCGGCCAGGGCGTGGCGGGATCGAACAGCGCGATGGCCCCCGGATCGACCGAGATGGCGTTGTCCATGCCCACCTCTCGGCCGATCGCATGCCGGACGGCCGCCCCGATCAGGTCCCTCTCGTCGACCCGCGCGACGGACCCGTTCAGCCGGACCTGGCCGTTGCGGACGATGACCTTGACCCGCCCGTCCGGCAGGCCGACCAGATGCGAGAGGGAATCCGTCGCGACGCTGGCGACGTCGGCATCGTGGGCGCCCCAGCGGCCGGGGCGGATCTTCAGCTCGTCGATCACCGCGCGGACGCCCCCGACCCGCTGGGCGGCCTCCACGGCGGCACGCCGCTGGGAGACGCCGAGCGCGTGACCGCTGAGGAAGACCAGGCCGTGATCGGCCGTGATCCCGATCGCGTTCGAGTCGACCGACGGCTCGCGTGCCAGCTCCTCGCGGATCTCGGCCTGCATCTGCTTGTCGCTCTTCCGAATGTCCATCGACGGGCCCTCCTCGCGGCGATTTCGAGGGTGAGATCGCGCTCCTTTTTGTGGTCAGTGGCCGACCTTGTGGCCCTGCCCGAACGCCTCGACGACGGCCCGGACCAGGCTAGCTTCCTTCTGGTTGTCGTCCCGGTGATGCTCGACCTGGATCTCGTCGGCGACCGACCGGACCCCCGGGACACGCCGGGCGAGTTCCTCGGCCGCCCGCCGGATCGGGTTCCGGGCGACGTGGCCCGTCAGGGTCACGGCGCCGCCCTCGACCTTGACGACCACGCTTCCCGGCTCCAGCCCGGGCACGCAATGTAGCTCGTGAACGATCTCCTGGCGGATCGTCTCGTCGACCTTAGCGGTGTCCATCTCCGTTAGGCTCCGATCGATTGTGATGGGGGGGAAATCACCGGGCCATCGCGACCGACTCCTCGAGGACGCCGGGCCGGCCGTCCGGGCCCGTGGCCTCCTCCGCTCCCCGCAAGAGTTCCTCGCGGAAGATCATGACCTGGTCCGGGGCCTCGATGCCGATGCGGACGTATCGCCCTCGGATGCTCGCGACGGTGATCTTGATGTTCTCACCGATGATGATCGACTCGTTCTGCTTCCGGCTCAGGATCAGCATCGCTCTTTCCCTCCTGGTTGAAATTCGATGGTCTGCTCACCGTCCGGCGGACGGTCCGGCGTGGCGGCGTCCGCGACCGAGCACGGACAAGACCCCGGGATGAGCCGGGCGAAGCTCGCGGACTCGCCCGGGACGGGCGCACGGTCGCCCTCGGCCCCGGGCCTCGTATGTTCGAGGCGCCGAGGGGCCGGCCGTCGGCTCCTGGATCGTCCGCGAGGAGATATCCCTGGTCACGATGCCACCTCCAGGTTCGTCGGCGATGGACGCCAACGGGCCTCGGGTGCGGCAACCGTCACCGCGGGTCGCTCTGGAGCGGGATGGGTGACATCCCGCCCGTCCGATCGTCGGACGGGAAAGGTCGGCGCAAGAAACAAGCCCCGTCCATGCGATGAGGATTCGCACGGCGGGGCCACCTTAGCCGATATCGATTGCCCTTCACGAGCATCGACCCCCGCATCATAACCGGACCGCAGGGCGTGTCAAGATGCCAATGGAAAGAAAATATTCCGATTTCGCTTCCGGCGCCTCCGGATGCCGGGCCACGTCTTGTGCATCGAGGGGGAATATGCTGAGATCATCCCTGGAATAGCTCACGACCGGGCCGTTCGATCGGGGTGATGAGAGCCCACGCCGCCGCCGCCTTCGAGGTGGCCCGCGTGGGCTCGACTTCGTTTGGGACCGTCGAGGGCGAGGGACGGATATGGGTCAGCAACGACACTTCGGCCGATATCGCCTGTTGCAGTCATACGTCGGCTGGAATGACGAGGACGAGGAGCGCATCCGCCGGGTGGCGCCGCTCCTCCAGCCCCACCTCCCCGATCTCATCGACGACTTTTATGCGGAGATCCGGCGCCACCCGGACGTCGGCGCGGTGATCACCGGGGGCGACGAGCAGATCAGCAGGCTCAAGGGCTCGCTCCTCGACTGGGTCGGCGACCTGCTCTCGGGCCGATACGACGAGGAATATGTCGGGAGGCGCTGGAGGGTGGGCCGGAGGCACGTCGAGATCGGCCTCGAGCAGATCTACACCAACGCGGCTCTCTCCCGGCTCCGGGCCGGGATGCTCCGGGCGCTGGGCTCGGACTGGGATGGCGACCCCGCCGGCCTCCTGGAAGCCTCGCTCTCGCTGACCAAGTTGCTCGACCTGGACCTGGCGATCATCGAGGATGCGTATCAGGTCGAGGCCCTCGCCAGGCTCCAGCGGACCGAGCGGCTGGCGACGATGGGCCAGGTCGCCGGCGGCGTCGCCCATGAGTTGAGGAACCCGCTCAACGTCATGAAGACCTCGGTCTATTACCTGCTCAACGCCCGGAACCCGACCCCCGAGAAGGTCGTCGAACACCTCCGGAGGATCGAGCGGCACGTCGAGCTGGCCGACGGCGTCATCACGACGCTGACGAGCTTCGCCCGGATGCCCACCCCCGAGATCCGCCGCGTGCCGCTCGACCGATGCCTGCGCGAGGCGCTGGAACTCAGCCAGGTCGACGACGGGATCGTCGCCGAGATCGTCTGCCCGCCGGGGCTGCCGCCCGTCCTGGCCGACCTCAACCAGTTGCGGATCGTCTTCGGCAACCTCATCCGCAACGCCCGGGACTCAATGCCCCTGGGCGGCCGGCTCTCGATCGAGGCGGTGCCGATCGGGGACGACGTCGACGTCACGGTCGCCGACACCGGGGGCGGGATCGAGCCCGAGGTGCTCGCCCGGATCATGGAACCCCTCTACACCACAAAGGCCCGCGGGCTCGGGTTGGGGCTGGCGATCGTCCGGGCGATCCTGGATAAAATACAGGGACAGCTCGGCGTGACCAGCGAGCCCGGCCAGGGCAGCCGGTTCACGGTGCGGCTGAAAGCGGCCCCCGGACCCGACGGAGGGATCGAATCATGACGCGGGATGAACCGTCGATTCTCCTCGTCGACGACGACGTCGACATCTGCTCGAACCTGGCCGACATCCTCGGCGACCTAAGCTATCGCGTCGACGTCGCCCACGACGGCCACGCCGCCCTGGAGCTGATCCGGCGCAACCGCTACGACGTGGCGGTGCTCGACTACAAGATGCCGGGGATGAACGGGGCGACCCTCGCCAGGGAGATCCGCCGGCTCCGCCCGGAGCTGGTCTCGCTGCTGGTCACCGCCCACGTCGGGACCGCCGGCGACGAGGCCCTCTCGGCCGGGGCTTGGCAGATCCTGGCCAAGCCGGTCGACACCCGCCGGCTCCTCGGGCTGGTCGACCAGGCGCTCGACCAGCCGTTGGTCCTGGTCGTCGACGACGATCGCGACCTCTGCGCCAACCTCTGGGACCTGCTCCGCGAGCGGGGGTATCGCGTCGGCCTGGCTCACGACGGGGGGGAGGCGGCCCGTCGGCTGATCGAGGCCCGGTTCCACGTCGTCCTGATCGACATCAGGCTCCCCGACGGCGACGGCTCCGACGTGTTCCACCTGGTCTGCGAGGCGAACCCCGGCGCCCGCACGATGCTGATCACCGGGAACTCGCCAGGCGCCGGCGAGCTGCTCGAACGCATCCTCGCCGAGGGGGCCGACGCCGTCTGTTACAAGCCTTTCGACGTGCCGGTGCTGCTCGACTCGCTGGAGCGCCTGACCGCGTATCGGCCGGGCGGCGAACCGAGGTGATCACCGTGGAAGAGCCCAGCTCGCTCAGGATACTGGTGGTTGAGGACGACGCCGACGCGCGGGAGAACCTCCGTGACATCCTGGAGCTGGACGGCCACCGCATCTCCACGGCCGGCTCGGCCGCCGAGGTCATGCGCCATCCCGACCTGGCGTCCTTCTCCGCGCTGATCCTCGACCGCAAGCTGCCCGACTCGACCGCCGAGGAGATGCTCCCGTCGATCCGCCGGGCGGCGCCCGGGGCCTCGGTCGTGATCGTGACCGGCTACTCCGACCTCCACGGGGCGATCGCGGCCCTCCGCCAGGGCGCGTCCGACTACATCCTCAAGCCGCTCAACCCCGGCGCGCTCCGCGCCAGCCTCGCCAGGATCGCCGACCGTCGACGGCTGGCCCTGGCCAAGGAGCGGAGCGAGGCGGCCTTCCGCAACCTCGTCGAGGCCGCCGAGTGCCTGATCGTCATCTTCCGGGCCGATCGGTCGATCCTCTATTTCAGCCCGTTCGCCGAGCGCGTCACCGGCTACTCGGCAAGCGAGGTGCTCGCCAGGGCCGGCCGCGCCCTGCCGGCGCTCGACCGGCTGCTCGGCCCGATCGGCGAGCTGGTCGACCGGGGCTCCGGCGGCGAGCGGGTCGCCGGCTTCGAGAAGCCGATCGTCTGCATCGACGGCTCCAGCCGCTGGATCGTCTGGAACGCGAGGAGGCTCGACGACTTCGAAGGGGGCCCGGCCGTCCTCGCGGTCGGGCAGGACATCACCGAGCTGAAGCGGGCCCAGGACCGGGCCCTCCAGGCCGAGCGGCTGGCCGCCATCGGCCAGATGGTCACCGGCCTGGCCCACGAGAGCCGCAACGCCCTCCAGCGCTCGCAGGCTTGCCT
>JAJYDH010000314.1 GCA_021777685.1 Planctomycetota bacterium
CGAGCAGTAGCCCCCCCGCTCTCCCGATAGCGGACGGACGGTTTCTTGCCGCGCGACATCGTGGTATCCTGAGGTATGAAAATCCGGGCTCGTCACCAACCGAATTCTACGGTTCACGCTGAATGCCGTACCGAATACCCTGCGGGCTTCTGGCGTAAATCATTTGGCTGCAAGTGGATAATATTTTCATGAATTATATAGATCCCCACATCCACATGGTCAGCCGGACCACCGACGATTACAAGCGCATGGCCCTGGCCGGCTGCGTGCTGGTCAGCGAGCCGGCGTTCTGGGCGGGTTTCGACCGCTCGGGGCCCGAGGGGTTCCGCGACTACTTCCGCCAGCTCGTCACCTTCGAGCGGGCCCGGTCGAAGCTCTACGGGATCGAGCACCACACCTGGCTCTGCATCAACGCCAAGGAGGCGGAGAACGTCGCGCTCTCGCGCGAGGTCATCAGGATGATCCCCGAGTTCCTCGACCACCCGAGCGTCCTCGGGATCGGCGAGATCGGGCTGAACAAGAACACGAAGAACGAGGCGACCGTGTTCCTCGAACACGTCGACCTCGCCGCGAAGCACGGCGAGTTGATCCTGGTCCACACGCCGCACCTGGCCGACAAGTACCAGGGGACGCGGATGATCCTCGACATGTTCAGGGGCGATCGCCGGATCAGGCCGGAAAGGGTCTGCATCGACCACGTCGAGGAGCACACGATCCGCCCGGCGCTCGACGCCGGCCACTGGGTCGGCATGACCCTTTACCCGATCACCAAATGCACGCCCGCCCGCGCCGCCGACATGGTCGAGCTCTACGGGACCGAGCGGATCATGGTCAACTCGGCCGGGGACTGGGGCCACAGCGACCCCCTGGCCGTGCCCGAATTTATCTTCGAGATGCGGTCCCGAGGGCACGACGAGGCGACCATCCGCAAGGTCGTCCTCGACAACCCGCTCGCCTTCTTCGGCCAGTGCCCCCGGTTCTCGTTCACCCCGAGGGGTGCGTCCGAGGAGCCGGCGAGGGCCTGAGATTGCGCCGATCGGGCCGGATCAATAGTCCGAGCCGATCACCTCGCCGCCTTTTCGGGTGCCGAGGGCCCGGTAGGTCGTCAGGTCGATCGTCTCTTTGAGGAACCGGGCCGAGCCGTCGCCGAAGAGGAACATGGCGCCTCCGGGATGCTGGCTTCGGAAGCCCCACTGGCCGTATTCCTTGTAGATGGGGATGTTCTGGAGCCAGCCCTGGTAATCCGACGTGTCGGGCCAGGGCGTACCCGGCGGGAGCGGGTTGGGGCCGGGCTGGCCGTTGTTGCCGAAACCGTCGTTGCCCCCGGGATAGTCGCCCTGCATGATCGGGGCATTGATTCGGGGGACCTCGAAGGCGAAGCCTTGCGGGCGGAACGTCTCGCGGGTGGGATCGAACCTCGCCGAGACCGCGTAATAGCCGGGCCTCGACCAGGAGTTGAGCTGGGGGTCGGGGTCGTTCTTGAGCCGGCCGGTCTCGCCGACGAAGATGGTCTGGCTCAGGCCGTCGACGACGCTCGCCGGGGCGTAGACGGTGGCGTCGTCGAAGGGGCCGTTGCCGACGTCCTGCTGCCAGCAGTCGGGGCCCGAGAAGTACGCGACGATGTTCCAGGTCCCGCCCGAGGGGGCGTAGGACGTCTGCGCGTAATAATTGCCGTCGCCGACGCTCGGGACCGTGGGGAGGTCGCTCGGGCAGACGTACGAGTTGACCCGGAGGGCCAGGCCCGTCGAGTTGATCGCTCCGGCGGGGAGTCCGCCCCACTGGCCGTTCATCCCGCCCGAGGCGAGGTTGAAGTTGATCGCATTGTAGGCGGCCGATTGCTCCATCTGAGGGAGGATCAGCGCGAAGGTCCCGAAGGCCCTCGGCCCGTGCACTCCCGAGCACGAGTTGGCCCCGCCGTCGCCCGAGTTGTAATAGATCGCCCCGGGCGGGAAGCAGCGCGTGGCCGACTCATAGCCGGCGATCGCCAGGCCGATCTGCTTCAGGTTGTTCGTGCACTGGGCCCGCCGGGCCGCCTCGCGGGCCGCCTGCACGGCGGGCAACAGCAGCCCGACCAGCACGCCGATGATCGACATCACGACCAGCAGCTCGATGAGGGTGAATCCCCTTGATGCCCATCTCCGACGATTAGCCAGGGACATCATCGTCTCCCTCGACCTCGGGTCGCTTCGGTCCATCCATCCTCGATAGTATAACACCTGTCGGCCGGTGAGAAGTTAAGCTTCGTCAATTCGGCCCGGGACCGGCGGCTTGGCGGCCCAGACGAGAGGGCGTAAGATCAGAGATCCCCCGATCGAACCACCTCCCGGAGCCCCTTGACCATGAGAATCGCCTCGTCTCTCGCGCCGGGCCTGGCGATCCTGGGCATGCTGGCGGCTTCCACGACCGGCCGGGCCGATGATCTCCCGAGGCCGGTCGACCCTGGCCAGGCCCGCGAGCGCACCTGCTTCCAGACGCACGCGCCCTGGGATTCTCGGCTCCAGATCCGCTCGGACGTGGCGATCTGCTACGGGATCGACAAGACTCTGGCCGCGCGGATCGCCGGCTGGAAAGCTCAAGGATACATCACGCACCTGATGACCGGGGTCTCCTGGGGCGAATACCAGGATTACCTCTACGGGCGGTTCGACGGGATCAACCATGTCGACGAGGCCCAGACCGAGCGCAGCGGCAAGGTGATCTCGCACGGCGGCGACGTCTATTACATGTCGCCGGGCGAGAACTTCGGCAAATTCCTCTCAGACGGTGTCAAGCGCGCGATGGACGCCGGCGCCGAGGCGATCCACCTCGAAGAGCCCGAGTTCTGGGTCCGGGGCGGCTACGGCGCGGGGTTCAAGCGAGAGTGGAAATCCTATTACGGAGAAGACTGGATTGCGCCCCACTCCTCGCCGGACGCCCAGTATCGCTCGTCGAGGCTCAAGTATCACCTCTACCAGCGCGCCTTGAAGCAGGTGTTCGACTTCGTCAAGGCCGAGAACGCCCGGACCGGCCGCAACGTCAAGTGCTACGTCCCGACCCACAGCCTGATCAACTACGCCGACTGGGGCATCGTCAGCCCCGAGTCGAGCCTGATCGGCGTCGGTGCCGACGGCTTCATCGCCCAGGTCTGGACCGGCACCGCCCGAGAGCCCAACGTCTACCGGGGCGTGAAGCGCGAGCGGACCTTCGAGACCGCCTTCCTCGAATACGGGGCGATGATGAACGTCGTCAGGGCCAGCGGGGGCACCGTCTGGTTCCTCAACGACCCGATCGAGGACAACCCCGACCACTCGTGGGACGACTACAAGACCAACTGGGAGAGCACCCAGACCGCCTCGCTCCTCTGGCCACAGGTGAGCCGCTTCGAGGTGATGCCCTGGCCCGAGCGGATCTACCGAGGGCGCTACCCGACCGTCGACTCGTCCCGACGGAAGCCGGGCGAGCCGGTGGTCCGGGTCCCCATGCCCCCCGCCTACGCGACCGAGGTTCAGACCGTCATCACCGCCCTCAACGACATGGAACAGGCCGACGTCTCCTGGGACTGCGGGACTCGCGGCATCGGCGTCGTCGTGTCCGACTCGATGATGTTCCAGAGGGGCGACCCGAGCCCGTCCGACGACAACCTCGGCTCGTTCTACGGCCTGGCGATGCCGCTGGTCAAGCACGGCATCCCCGCCGAGCCGGTGCAGCTCGAGAACGCCCCGATAGCCGGCGCCCTCGCGCCCCACAAGATCCTCCTGATGACCTACGAGGGGATGAAGCC
Source organism: Planctomycetota bacterium (assembly GCA_021777685.1). GTDB lineage: Bacteria > Planctomycetota > Planctomycetia > Isosphaerales > Isosphaeraceae > Tundrisphaera. Next base: position 3,761 of record JAJYDH010000314.1, read on the forward strand.
GATGACGCCCGAGGTCCACCCGCCCCTGGCCGACTGGGTCAAGAAGGGCGGAGCCCTCGTCTTCCTCGGCGACGATTCCGACCCCTATAACAGCGTCCGATCCTGGTGGAACGACAAGGCCAAGGGCATGTCCTACCGCTCGCCCCGCGAGCACCTCTTCGAGCAACTCGGCCTCTCCCGGGACGCGAAACCGGGCCGCTATCCGGTGGGGTAGGGGTTCCTGATCTACGACACCGCCAGCCCGGCGGCGTTGACCTATCGAAAGGACGGCGCCGACCACCTCCTCGACCTGGCCCGCCGGGCCTCCAAGGACGTTCATCTGCCCTTCCAAACGGCCAATCACCTGGTCCTCCGCCGAGGGCCCTACGTCGTCGCGGCCGGCCTCGACGAGACGATCGAGGGGGAGCCGTTCGTCGTCAAAGGACGGTTCCTCGACCTCTTCGACGCCCAGCTACCCGTCGTCAAGTCGGTCAGCCTCGCCCCCGGTTCCCGAAAGCTCCTCCTCGACCTCGACCGTGCCCGGCCGGAGGGCCCCGCCGTGCTCGCCTCCGCCTGCAAGATCCTCGGGGCCAAGGCCGAGCCCGACGGTTCGTTCCACTTCCGAGCCGAGGGGCCCGAGCGGGTCGAGGCCGTCCTGCGGGTCTCACTGGCCGCAGCCCCGAAGGGGGTCGAAATCGACGGCCAACCGCTCCCGGCCGAAGCCCGGACCTGGGATGAGGGGACGAAGACGCTCCTCGTCCGATTCCCCAACGCACCCCAGGGACATCAGGTCGTCATCTGGTGAACTGATCGAGTGGTGTCATGTAGGGTGGGTGAGCGGTAGCGAAACCCACCAACGGTTCGACATCGCCCGGCCCTGGCGGGTCTCGCGACCGCTCACCCGCCCCACGTCCGAAGTCGAAGGCCCTCGATCAGGTCGAATAGAGCCGCTTGCCGATCAGGAACGCCGGGACCCAGAGGGCCGCGACCACGACCGCGGCCGAGGGGCCCCGGACGGCCGCGACGGCGGCGACGTCGAGCCAGACCAGCGAGAGCACGCCCGTCTTGACGGCAATCTGGAACGTCTTCGGGACCGGGTCGCGATAGGCCCGGAGCCCGGCCCGGTCCACGATCGCCGCGACGGCCAGGAGCACCAGCAGCCCATCCCCGCCCCGGGGCAAGATCGACCCGGTTGATCCGATCGCCGGGAACCGGTCGGGCCGGCCCAGCGCGAGGACCAGCCCGGCGAAGGCGAGATTCTGCAGGGCCAGCCCGGCGACCAGCCCCCGGGTCTGGCCGGTCTCGACCTCCGACCGGCTGATCCAGGTCACTCCCACCACGAACAGGCCAAAGCAGGCCGCGACCAGCCACGCCGACGGCCCGCCCAGCTCGGGGGCCTGGCTGAGGCCAAGCAGCAAATTCAACCCCCGACACGACCCCATGACTTCTGGGCCCAGCACCGTCCGCTTCAGGCCGGCATCGTAACCCAGCACGCAGGCCGCCAGGGCCAGGGCGACGACCAGGCTGGTCGTCGATCCGGACAGCACCGCGAGGACCGGCCCGAGGGCCAGCGCGATCCCGCCGAACCACACCGCGAGCCGTCGCGAGACCTTCCCCGAGGGGAGCGGGCGTCCCGGTCGTTCGACCAGGTCGACCTCGAAGTCGAACACGTCGTTGAGGACGATCCCGGCCGCGTAGATTGCCACCGAGGCCAGGACTAGAGGAACCCATCGCCCGGGTTCGTCCAGGGAGCCCCGCGCCAGGAGCCAGCCGGCCAGGCTGTCGGCGGCGGCGGTGAACAGGTTGGGCAGCCGGACCAGTTGCAGATACGGTTTGATGGCCATCAAGGTCTCAGGCCGCCGTCGGGCCGGTGAACAGGGGCCGGAGAAATTCCATCGCCCCGCGAGCGGCGGCGTCGGGGTCGTCGATGTTCGGGTACAGCTCGACCGTGATCCAGCCGTCATAGCCGGTCTTCTCGATCGCCCGGACCACCTCGGCGAAGTCGATCGCCCCCAGGCCCGGGACGAGGTGGTGATGGACCCTCGTCGCGGCGATGTCCTCGAAGTGATAATGCTTGATGTGCGGGGCGAGCTTGGCGATGGCGCGGGGGATGTCCTCGCTGACGCAGTAGGCGTGGCCCACGTCGAAGTTCAGGCCGACCGACGGGGCGTTGAGCCGCTCGGCGACTTCGAGGTACTGGTCCGACGTCTCCAGGAGCAGGTGCGGCTCGGGCTCGATCAGGAGCATCACGCCGAGCTTCTCCGCGTGCTCGGCCAGCGGCTTGAGCCCCTCGACGAACAGGTCGATCGCCGCCTGTCGCGACTGGCCTTTGGGCAGCGGCCCGCCCGGCTCGGTCGTGATGTGCGGCGCCCCCAGCTCCTTGCAGAGGTCCAGGGCCCGCCTCGTGTGGTCGATCCGGACCCGGCGATATCCGTCGTCGGCCTCGATGAACGACGGGTGCAGATACGGGTGGCGATGGTCGTTGATCGCGTTCATCATGAACGCGTTGACGTTCGAGAACACGAGCGAGTTCCGCTCCATCGCTGCCCGGATCGCCCGCTTCGGCCCTTCGAGCAGCCCCGCCGGCCAGGCGTGGGGGACGTCGGCCATCAGCTCCAGCCCCTCGTAGCCCAGCGCCGCGATCCGGGCCGCCGCCTCCTCGAAGGGGAATTTCATGTAGGCGTTCGTGCTAAAGGCGAGGCGCATCGGATTCTCTCGTCGGGCGGGGAGATCGGGCCCTCATTATGGACGGGGCCGCCTCCCGGATCAACGCGCCATGCGGCTCGCTCGCCGAATTCTCCATCCCCCCCATCGGGCAGGACTCGTGCCGACGATACGAAGACCGGGAGACGGGGGGGTGAACCCGGCCCGTCGGCGGTCCGAGCGAAACCGCCAGATACTGGCGGCCGACGGACGGGAGGGAGAGCGTCCACAAGATGCATCGGAAGAGCAAAGTGGTCGGGGTGGCCAGCGCGGGGGCCTTCCAGTAGAGCGGAATAGGAGACGTGGACGACGAGGAAACCGCCCACGAATCCGCAGTCGTCCTCGATCCACTCCATCCGGAGACCTCATCGAACAGGCCCAGCACGGGGATGGTCCTACCTCAAGGCTCCGGCCTCGTCGGGCGTTCGCCCACGGCCGACTGTTGGCGGCGTTCCGGTCGAAGAGGGCGCCCCGGCCCCTCGCCGCCCTTGCCATCGTGACCGTGATGCTGATCCACTCCTTGATCCGGCGGGTGGCGGGCTGAGGCGCTATCCCAAACCTCGGCTCAAGCGCGGGAGGGGGTGAGTCGCCTCGCCCGGGCGAGGCCCAGCGCGGCGATCCCTCCGATTGAGATGAGCGTCAACGAGCCGGGTTCGGGCACGCTCGAAAATCCGTTGGCCCGGATGGTGCTGATCTGGCCCGACGTGAGCGCCTGATCGTAGACGAAGACGTTGTCGATCTCTCCGGTGAAGTATTCACCGAAGCCGGGGTTGGCACCTATATCGAAAATCGAATATGGGGTCGTGTTGAACCCGGTGGTCACCGTGATCCCCGGGTTGCCGCCCACATAGAAGGTCATCTGACTGTTCGCGCCGTCGTACACGGCGGCGACGAAGGTCCACCCGGCGTCGAGCGCCGAGACTCCCGACGAGAGCACACCAGTGCCCGTGAACGCGGAATAGGTCGCCGTGCCGTTCGATCCCCGGGTGTCGACGTCGAGCGTCCGGCTAAAGCCCCCGGCGTCCGACGAGACGATGGCCCCTTCGGAGTAGCCGGTGATGGGGTTCAACGCCGTCGTCTGGACCCAGGCACCGATGGTGAGTTCCGGATACATCTTGGGTGAGATGTCCACCGGGGCCTTGAGATACTGCCGGGAATTGCTGTCGAAGATCGCGGCCCCGCCCTGATATCCCGACCCGGTGTAGGTCGCGCCGAAATTCGTGGCGTTGTTGTTGTTGCCGCTGGAATCGAGCCCGAGGTCGTTCGGGTTGTTGAACTGATAGAGGGCGATCAGGCCCGCGTCGACGCGGCCTGCCGACCCCAACAAACCGACCAAAGAACC
>JAJYDH010000315.1 GCA_021777685.1 Planctomycetota bacterium
ACGATCGGCTGCTCGCCCATGCCGAAGACGACGAGGTCGGCCTTCGAGTCGAGCAGGATCGACCGCTTGACGGTATCGCTCCAGTAGTCGTAATGGGCGAGCCGACGGAGGCTCGCCTCGACCCCGCCCGCGATCACCGGGACGCCGGGATAAGCCTCGCGGGCGCGCTGGCAGTAGGGCATCGTGGCGCGGTCGGGCCGGAGGCCGATCCGACCTCCGGGGCTGTAGGCGTCGTCGTTGCGGACCTTCTTGTTGGCCGTGTAGTGGTTGATCATGCTGTCCATGTTCCCGGCACTGATGCCGAAGAACAGGCGAGGCCGGCCGAACGTCCGCCAGGGCTCGGCGCCCTTCCAGTCGGGCTGGCTGAGGATCGCGACGCGGAACCCCGCCGCCTCCAGGACCCGGCCGAGGATGCCCATCGCGAACGCCGGGTGGTCGACGTAAGCGTCGCCCGAGACCAGCACGACGTCGACCGCGTCCCACCCGCGAGCGTCCATCTCGGCCCGGGTCGCGGGCAGGTGCGGCAGCGGCAGGGTGACCACCGGCAAGGCCGGCAGTTGCGTCGGCGCGACGTTGGGCCCGGCGTTGCGGGTCGAGCAGGGGGGTGCGCTATCGAGGTCGTTCATGGAGCGGCCGAGCATTCCCGGAGACGGGTCGATCTCAATCGGTTATTATGCACCTATCCTACGCCCCTCGGCAACAGAGGTTCCGACCGATGGCCACCGTCGAGCAAGTCCGCCACACGCCCGAAGACCTGCTGAAGATCACCGACCGCCCCATGCCGGAACTGGTCGACGGCGAACTCCTGGAGCGCGAGATGGGACTGAAATCCGATTCGATCGCGGCGACCTTTCTCTTCTTCGTCCTTCAATTCGTCCGCGAGCATGGACTGGGCGCGGTGAACGGGGCCCAGGGCAGTTATCAGATTTTTCCCGACGATCACGACAAGGTGCGTATCCCCGACGTCTCCTTCACCCGAAAGGAACGATTGCCGAAAGACGGGCTGCCCGAGGGGCACGCACGGTTCGTACCCGACCTGGTCATCGAGGTCACATCGCCGAACGACAGCGTGAAGAAATTGCAGGCGAAGATCAAAGACTTCCGGGCGGCCGGAGTTCCCCTGATCTGGGTCGCCTACCCGGAGACGAAGATGGTCCAGGTCCACCGCCGCGACGGTTCTGGGCAACTCCTTCAGGTCGGCGACGTCCTCGAAGGCGAGGACATCCTCCCCGGCTTCCGCTGCGAGGTCGCCGCGCTATTCGCCTGATCGGCCGAGGCCGACCATCGCCGCCGCCAGTCTCGCGGCGAGTTTCGGGTCCGAGGCGACCCGGCCCAATAATAAGGAAGGCGAGAGCCGGGCCGATCGGGCCAGGCAACGCCGGGCCAGCGCGAGATTGCCCGCCTTCGAGGCCAGATAGGCCCGGTTGAGATAGGCCCTCGCGAGCCGTCGATCGGCCGGCGCACGGAGCCGCCGATCCGGGCCGTCGATCCTTCCCATCTCGTCCAGGAGCCGGGCGGTCTCTTCGAGGTCGGCCGTGCCGGTCGCGAACCGGTGGGTCTCGCTGGCCGGGTGCCAGCGGACGGCGACGGTCGGCCGGGCCAGCCAGGCGACGGGCCGGAGCCGGGCGACCCGGAGCCAGAAATCCCAGTCGACGACGTAGCGGTACGACGGGTCGAAACCGCCGACCTCGGCGTGGGCCGCCGCGTTGATCGTCACGGCCGAGCAGCGGAGCGGGTTGCCGACGGCCAGCTCGGCCACGAACTCGCCCGGGGCGAAGACGCGATCCGCCGGGCCACACCCGCCCGGGTCGACGACCGAGGCCGGGACCTCACGCGCCTCGGCGTCCACCACCCCCGAGGCCGACGCGACCAGCCCGGTCGAAGGGTCGGCCTCGAACGCGGCGAGGTGCGCCGCGAGGTGGCCGGGTCGCATCACGTCGTCCTGATGGAAGATCGCCACCCACTCGGTCCGGCTCAATTCGACGCAGCGATTCCAGTTCCCCGCAAGGCCGAGACGTTCCGGATTGACCGAGACCCGGGCCCGGTCGCCGAAGACCTCGCGGACGATCGCCGGCGTGTCGTCGTCCGACCGATCGTCCGAGACGATCAGGTCGAAGTCGACGCCCGACTGCTCGCGGAGGCCGGCCAGGGCCTCGCGGAGATGGCGGGCGCCGTTGCAGGTGGGCAGGGCGACGGTCAGGCGGGGGAGGGCGGACAAGAGTTCAAATCCTCCCGGGATGCAACGGACCGGCGGGACGTCTAAGCTGGATGTCGGGATGTCCGATCCCGGACATCCGGCCGATCATATCACCCCGGAGCCTCTCCGATGCGCCGCTCGACCTGGATTCGATCGCTGGGAATCGCCGTGGTCGCCGCCCTGGCCCTCTCGATGGGCTCACGCCCCTCGATCCGGGCGAGCCAGCCGTCGGCGACGATCGCGGCGGCGACCGTCGCGGGCCCCGTGGGCGGATTCGCCGTGATGGGGGATGAGCCGCTCCCGCCCTCCTCGGTCGTCCACCTGGCGGCCCGGCCGATGTCGCCGGAGGCGACCAGGGTCTGGCTGAAGCTCCAGGAGAAGGTCCCCATGCAGTTCGCCAACGAGACCCCCCTGGAGGACGTCCTGAAGTACATCCGGTCGTGCACGACCGATAAGGCCGACTTCCCGGAGGGCATCCCGATCTACCTCAACCCGGCCGGCCTTCAGGAGGTCGAGAAGGCCCCGCAATCGCCGGTCATCCTCGACCTCAAGGGCATCCCGCTGGCGACCACCCTCAGGCTGGCGCTCGACCAGCTCGGGCTGGCCTATCGAATCCACCCGGATGGCCTCGTCACCATCACGAACAAGGACGCCGAGGACGCCCCGGCCGATGCCGATGCCTTGATCCTCGACTCCCTCGCCGCCCTCCGCCTGGAGGTCCGCCAGTTGCGGGCCGAACTGCTCCTCCTCCGGACGATCCGGGACGACCATCCGGCCCCCCCGGCCGCCGCTGCGCCTGCCGGGATGGGCTCCAAGGGCGGGATGATGTGAACCCGGCGGGCCGATCCGCCGTCCGGGGCTTCACCGAGGGGCCTCGTCGGCCAGCCTCCGGAGGGTCTCCCAGGTGTAGAGGCCCGAGGAGTGCCCGTCGTTCCAGACGAGCCGGACGGCGTAGCTGCCGATCGGCTCCATCCCTTCGAGCTTGAGGTCGGGGCGGATGGAATTGGGGTCGAGGATGCGGTCGCCGGTCCACTCGTCGCGGCAGGTGGCGCACGGGCACTCGCCCCGGAGGTAGCGGTAGGGCAGGCGGTCGACCCGGTCGCCTTCCCAGGTCAGTTCCAGGGTCTGCTCGGACGAAAAGGCCCGGATGTTGCTCGGTGGGTCGGTCATGGGCCTCGGCTCGATTCGCTGGGGGTGGTGGACCGACCCCGATGATAACACGAGGGCCGGGCCCCGGGGAGGGCCGGGATCATGGATCGCTTCTTCGTCAGGGCCGCCAGCGTGAACGCCGTCCGACGTGCGCTCGACCGAGCCCCCGGCGGGGCCCGGGTGATCGGCCGGTTCGATCGCGAGACGATCGAGTGCTCTCACACGATGGACGCCCACAGCCTGGCCAGGCACTGGCCCGTCCTGCTCAGCCGGCTCGACAAGGCGGGGCTCGTGGTGGTCGACCGCCCGGGGTCGGCCGTCGGCGACTCGGCCGAAGGGTGAGATCCGCCGCAGATCCGTAGGGGACGCTCCGCGTCCCGCCGCGCATCGGGCCCAGGGACGCGGAGCGCCCCCTACGGGCCGGGACGATTCGTCACGGGAGACCCATCGTCGCCGGTCAATACAAGAGCGAGGTCCCCTCCAGGAACATCCAGCCCTTGGGCAGGGGCAGGAGCTTGTGCAACTCCTCGGAGGCCGCCATGTCGTTGATGAATAAACACTCGTCGATCTGGCGGATCAGTTCGGGCCCTCGGACGGTCAGCGCGACCTCGCGGTTGTTCCTCAGGCTCAGCTCGTCGAAGTTGCCGGTGCCGATGTAGGCCAGGGTGCCGTCGACCGACATCGCCTTGACGTGGGTCATCGCCGGGTAGAGGAAGACCCGGCAGCCGGCCCGGAGCAGGCGGTTGGCGGTGACGGTCGAGATCTTGTTCATCACCCGGACGTCCCCCCGGAGGGTCAGCACGGCTCGGACGTCCACCCCTCGGGCGCTCGCGGCGGACAGCTTCTTGACCAGGATCTCGTCGCTGAAATAACAGTTCTCGACGTAGATGTGATGCCTGGCCGAGTCGACCGCGCCGTAGACGGCCTCCTTGAGCGAGCGGTGGCCGATGTCGGTCCGGACCATCCGGACCGCCGCGTTGGGGATGGCCTGGCCGGTCTCGACGGCCGAAGGGCAGGGGGGCGCGGGCTGGCCGCCCAGCTCGGCCCAGCGCTCGGCGAAGAGGGCGGCGTACTGCGGGACGATCGGCCCCTCGGCCAGGAAGGCGAAGTTGTGCCAGCGGAACAGGGCGGGGCGGGTCAGGATCATCCCGCCGGTCCAGACGATCCGGTCGTCGATCACGGCGACCTTCCGGTGGTCGAACCGGACGCAGGCGTCGGGCGTCTCGATCAGGCGGATGTTGGGCTCGGCCTTGAGGGCGTCCAGGTAGGTCGGGCAGCCGAGCGGGACCCGGAAATTCCCCTCGCCCGAGACATAGGCGCCCCGGTCGACCATCAGCCGGACCGGCACGCCGGCCCTGGCCCGCTCGATCAGGGCGTCGGCGACGGGCCGGCCCGCCTCGTCGTCGTCCCAGCCGAAGATCATCAGGTCGATCCGGCATCGGGCCGAGGGGATCAGATCCATCAACGCCCGATAGGCCGGGCCGCTGTCGAAGAGCGGGGTCAGCCTCGCGGGGGTGCATGGCCCACCCGCCTCGACCGACTGATGGCCCGGCGGGACGGGGCTGAACGGGATCGATTCGGCCGCGCGGACGCCGATCCGCTCGGCCAGCCGGTGCGCCCCGGTCGCGATCGACCGGACGGGCTCGCGGGCGACCTGGGCGATCGTCGCGCGGGCCAGGTCTTTCACGAGCAGGATCTTCTGGGGCCGGGTGACGTGCTTCTCGAAGCTCGCCCCCGGCGGCTGGACCGCGTTGGGCGGCAGCTCGCGAGGCGTGAGGTCTCCCCCAACCGCCCTCGACGCGAGCGCCGTCGCGACCAGCACGACCGCCCCGATCCCCCTCGCCGGTCGACCCATGACCCCTCCCGATGATCTCTGGTCCATCGCCTTATCCATCGGCCGGAGGGACGGCCCTTGTGAAGGTCGATGCGGATTTTCCACCCGGAAAGCTGCGATTTGACCACATCGCATGCTCAAACCCAGATATCTTGGCCGATTCCGGCCGATCTCGGGCGGGATTCGGGAGCCTTGCCGACCGTGAAATCGCAAATTTCGACGTCGGGAGCGGCAAGATCGCCTTCTAGAACCGGTTCCGAGGACCCGGGCTCGGTCCCGTTGGGTTCGGGCTCGGGCTCCGTCCCATTGGAACCCACCGGCACCGATTCCTCATCCTCGGGCGGGCTTACGTCGGGCTCGATCCCCCGGGCCAGGTCGTCCTCGACCTGGCGGAACTCCTTGAGGGCCTTGTACAGGGCGCGCTCGGTGGCCGCCTCGTACTTCCGGGCGAGGGTGGCCTCGGGCGAGGCGTCGAAGAGCGCGCGGTCGACCGCCTCCGCGCGGTCGGCGGCGATGCCTTCGTGGTCGATCCGGCCTCGGACCTCGCCCAGTCGCGCGACCTCGGCATCGATCAGCCGGGTCAGCTCACCCCGGGCCCATTCGGTCCGGGCCGGCCCCTCCAGCCCCTCGCCGTCCTTTTTGTCGAGGTGGTAGACGGCCCCGAGCACCGCCTCGGACAGCGCCATGATCCGCGCGATCCGGTAGCCGCCGGGGTTCAGGCCGAGCAGGGCGTCGAACCGCGATCGGTGGTTGGTCGTCCAGCGGTTCTTGTCGTCGTGGTTCAGGTCGGCGCGGAGGATCGACCACTCGTTGAGCAGCCAGTCGATCCCCTCGGGGGTCGCCTGGAGCCGTCGGACCGTGGTGGCGGGCTCCTGGTAGAGTTTGGCGGCCTGGATCTCGACGGCGGCCAGTCGTTCGTCGTCGAATTTGGCGATCGCCCGACGGATGCGTCGGGCGGTCTCGGCGGTCTCGTGCTTCTCGGAGCGTCGGAGCCGGACGGAGAGGAAGGCGACGCGGCGGACGAGCTGTTCGGAGAGCTCGTTGCTCGGGCGGAGGTCGGCCTGGAGGGCGGCGAACCTCCGCGAGACCTCGGCCTGATCCTCGGTCGGCAGGGCGACCCCCTCGCCGGTCAGGCCATGTTTGAGGGCGTTCCGCCGCGATCGTTCCTTGCCCTCGGGGGTCTTCGGACCCGTGCTCCTGAGGGCATTCCGTCTGTTCGCGGCGAGCTTGGCTTCGGAGATCGGCATCGGTCGGGCCTGTCGGTTCGAGGAAGGACGGCAAAGGTGGCGTCCCTCACATTCAGTCCCGACGCGGGCGATTGATCACACTTTCCGCCGAAATCGCAAAATGGTGGGCCGGTCGACGACTCCTCACCGATTCGACCATCGATCATCGATCATCGGCCGGGGCTCAACCCCGGCCGACCAGGGGCATCTTGGTGGCCATGACGGTCATGAAGAGGACGTTGGCGTCGAGGGGGAGGCTGGCCATGTAGGCGACGGCCCGGGCGACGTGCTCGACGTCCATCGTGGGCTCGACGGCCGTTCGGCCGTCGGCCTGGATGATCCCCTGCTTCATCCGGGCGGCGAGGTCGGTGTCGGCGTTGCCGATGTCGACCTGGCCGCAGGCGATGTCGTACTTCCGGCCGTCGAGGGCCGTGGACCTCGTCAGGCCGGCGATCGCGTGCTTCGTGGCCGTGTAGGGGGCCGAGTTGGGCCGGGGGACCTGCGCGGAGACCGACCCGTTGTTGATGATCCGGCCGCCCCGGGGGTCCTGGGCCTTCATGATCTGGAACGCCTCCCGGGTGCAGAGGAACGGCCCGGTCAGGTTGGTGTCGACCACCTTCCGCCACTGCTCGACCGTCAGTTCCTCCAGCGGCACCGCCGGGGCGCCGGTGCCCGCGTTGTTGAACAGGAGGTCGAGCCGGCCGAAGGCGGCGACCGTCGCGTCGAAGAGGGCGCGGACCGAGTCGGGGTCGGTCACGTCGGTCGGCACGGCCAGGGCCCGGCCGCCGTCCTTGGGGGCCTCGGCCAGGGTCCGTTCCAGGGCCTCGGCACGTCGGCCGGCCAGCACGACCGAGAAGCCATCCCGGAGCAGCGCCAGGGCCGACGCCCGGCCGATCCCCGACCCCGCTCCGGTGACGATCGCGACCTTCTGATTCCCGGGGGCCATCGAGACTCCGCCTTTCGATTCACGAGGGAGGGACGCGCGAGGTCGAGACGGCCAGCGTACCCGCCCCGGTGGCCGCGTCCAGCCCCTGGCGGGCCGGAGTAGGCGTTCACGGCCGGAACTGGCCAGTTAGCCAATCGATGAGCGGGCTCGTCGGTTTCGGAGCGGACCCCGACCATCTCCTGACCCAGTCGTTGATGTCGTCCCCGGACTGGCAATCGTGGTCGCTCCGCTGCGCGATGTGCAGTCTCATGCGGCCCCGCCGGACCGCATGCCGATAGCCGCCGTCAGGCTCCCGATGAGAAAAGGAAATCCGAGAATTTTAACTATGCACATCTGAGATCATCGGAGCTTTCCGGATAGCCTCTTAGCCCCAATACCATTGAACGAGCCATAAACGAC
>JAJYDH010000316.1 GCA_021777685.1 Planctomycetota bacterium
GAACTTGCAGCCGCCGAACTGGTGCTGGTTCGAATTGGGCGGGACGATCGTGTTGAACAGGCTATAGGCCATGATCCCGGAGATCCACTGGCTGCCCGTCGAGCCGAAGACGCTGCCCGAATTGGTCGCGCCCTGACTCTGGAGGGATTGGGCGCACGCCTGGACGGCCGCGTTCACGGCGGTGAGGTTGGTCCTCGCGTCCGAGAGGACGGCGCTCGGGTCGCCGGTCGAGACGCTGGTGATGCTGTTGCCCCGATACCCGTTGCTCTGGTCGTTGCCGGCCAGCGACTCGGTGTAGGCGATGGTGTTGGACGAGCCGTCGATGACGGAATTCAGGCCATTGGAGACGCAATAGAAGAAGAGCCCGGTCCCCTGGAACGGCTGGGTCGTGGGATTCCCGTTGATGCCGGGCGAATAAGGCGGCAGGGCGGTCGTCCCCTGCTGATAGAGGGTGGTCGTCCCCATGCACCCATAATAGCTGTTGATGTTGTCGCGGAGGGTGGCCACGTTCGGGTCGGACGGGCAGAGGTAGACCTTGAACTCGGTCTGGTAGGCCGTCAAGTTCGGGCCGGTGCTGGGGTTGGGGTCGATCGAGAAGTTGATCGAGTTGTAGACGGCCCCTCCTTCGATGAACTGGGCCATCGCCGCCTGGGGGCCATACCCGGACCAGCCGGTCCCGCCCGCGGGGGAGACCGCCTGTCCCATCGGGAACACGTTGTTGCTGCTGTGGTAATTGTGCAGCGCCAGGCCGATCTGCTTCAGGTTGTTGGTGCACTGGGCGCGACGCGCGGCCTCGCGCGCGGCCTGGACGGCGGGGAGCAGCAGGGCGATCAACACGGCGATGATGGCGATCACCACGAGCAGTTCGATCAAGGTGAAGGCGCGACGGGGCTTCTGATGAAGCACGGAGGGATCTCCCGAAACGAACCGCGAATTGTGAGCCCGGACGAGGGAGAGGGATTCAGGGGGAGAGATCTGGGGAGAGTCAGACCGGATGAATCTGGGCTTTGTCTAACTCTGGAAGTTAGACGGTAGGATCGTAAGAGCGCTCAATCACGCCGTCAAGGAGGGAATCGACGAATTCGGCGAAAATCGGACAGTGGACGAATGCATCATGGCATTTCCGACGACGGAACCGGAGAGGCTGGCCCTCGACGGGGCAACAAGGCTTTGAACCAAATTCGTGCCGCTGAGGCTGCGCATGCGAGGATGGGGAGGATAGAACATTAGAGATTTCAAACTTCAAATGTCAGATCTTTCATCTCCACCAGAGGTCCATAACTCGCCTCAGCGTCTCAAAACTAGGTGCAAAGCCATGCGGCGCCCGTGCCGCCTCCGGGAAGGGGGGCCACTCCGGTCGGTCGACAAAAAAAGCCGCCGGGGGGCCGGCGGCCTTCTTCGTCCCGACGGGGTCCGTCGGGCATCGTTGCGATTCAGCGACCGGACTCGCTCAGGTCCATCTCGAAGTCGCTCAGCTTGATGTCGGCCTCGGAGCCGTCGTCGTGCAGGTTCTTGTCGTACATCTTCGCCCAGCGCTGGTCCTCGGGGGTCCGGCCGTAGGCCTGGCCGTGCCGCTCGTTCTCGCGCTGGCAGTCGATGCAAGAGTTGGTATAAGGCAGGGCGTTGAGCCTCGCCTCGGCGATCTTGCCGCCGCAGAACTCGCAACGGCCGTAGACGCCGTCGACGATCCGTTGCAGGGCGTGCTCGATCTGGCCGAGTTCCCGGCTCTCGATCTCGACGATCTGCGAGCTGATCTCGTCGTTGGCGGTATCCACGGCGGCGTCGACGCTGTCGCCGACGACGTTGAGGGCGGCGAATTCACGATACGCGTCGAGGTCTCCGGCGAGGGCCTTTCTCAGGGCATCTCGGCGGGCGACCAGCCGCGAGTGGAGTCGGAGCAAAGCGTCTTTGCGGGCCAAGTTACACCTCCAGGTGTGCTTCGCGGCGGGACGACGGTGGCCGGTGGGAGACCGTTGGGCCGCTCGATAGTCTGAAAACCGAACCTTCCCGATCGCGAATGAACCCGCATCTCTCGAAGATTAATGGTCGATCGGGCTCAACCACCATTCCTTGCGGCCCGGTTTGTATCTCGACGTTGCAGGGTCGAGGATGACCCGGTTCACTCCCGCTATCAAGCACATTATGCGCCATGGGCAAGAGGGGCCAACTTTTCCCCGTCGAGACAAGCATAGTACGTCGGCCGGACGCGAAAGTTTCCAGAAACCGTCACTTTTTTTCTTTGGACAACGCCGACGAGAAAAAGTTCCCACCTGACTGGATGGATGTACGAGAAAAATCCGGAATCGGGACAGGTGGGGCTTATTTTCGGTCGGAATAGTAGGCGGAGGCGCGGGGTTCGGTGGTCCCGGGTTCGAAAAGGAAGCGGATGACCTGCGTCGTCTTGCCGTTCTTGTAAATCCACAGCTCGACCGATTGGCCCTGCGAGGCCGACCGGACGATCAGGTCGGGCTTGCCCCCCAGGCGCGAGCGGACCTGGGCTCGGGTCAGTCCCTTGAGCGACTCGCCTTCCTCCGCCGGGGCCGCGCCCTGGGCAGGCCGGTCGGCCTTCTCAGGTGGGGCCGAGGCGCCCGAGTTGGGGTCGTACCAGCCGTCGTCGCCCTTGCGGAAGCCCATCCGGAGGAAGGCGTCGACCGCCGACCTTGACTGGGGATCGAGCTCCAGGGCCTCGCGGAGTAGCTCGGCGGCGGTCGCCCGGTCTCCGAGGAGCTTGTCGTAGCTGGCGGCCAGGAGGATTCGCCCCTCAGCGTCGCTGGTGCTCACACGGTTCTTGCGACGGTCGGCCAGCCAGGCTCGGACCAGCCGCGTGGCCCGGTCGTCCTCCCCCTGATCGCGGAATTTCCGGGCGAGATCCTCGACCTCGGCCTGGCGCATCGAGGCGACCCGGGCCTCGGCCTCGGCCAGCCCTCGCCTCCGGAGCCGGTCGGCGAGGTCGGGCCGGTCGGGAAGGCGCTCGCGGGCGATCTCCGAGAGCCTGGACGCATCCGTCGGCGTGGCCTCGACTTGCCGCTCCAGCGAGCGCTGAATTGTATCGGCCAGGAGCCGGCGGTCGAGCCCGGCGCGGACGGCCTCGGGGGCGTCCCGATAGGTAGCGGCGGGGTCCTTGGCGTAGGCGTCGACCGAGGCCGGATCGGCGGCGGCCGACGCCTTGGGATCGTCGGAGGCCGGCAGGGTCGTCCGGATCTGCTCGGCCAGGGCGTCAAGCTCGGCGGGGGCGATCGCCCTCGACAGTCGGTCGCGGAACCCCCGATGAGCCAGAGCGTTGCGCAACGATTCCGGGACCGGACGGCGGGCGGCCTTGGTGGCCAGGGCGAGGTTGTCGGCTTCGGGCCGGGCGGCCTCGGTCCAGAGCGATTCTCCCTCCAGCTCGACGCCCCGGGCCTCCAGCTTCGGGTCGTTCAGCTCCTTGCCCCGGCGTTCCGCCCAGAGGGCCCAGGTCCGCTTGCCCGGGAAGTCGTCCGGCCGGAGTTTGGCGACCTCGCGATCGAGCCGGATGAGGTCGGCCGGCAGCATCTCGATCGCCAGAACATCGAAGACCAGCCGCCCTTCGTCCGATTTCAGCGTCCCCAGGACCCGGGCGTTGGGCTCGGAGGGAGAACGGGCGAATTTCAAGCGAGGCGGGAGCCGGAACGGGATCTCGGTCCGCTTGAAGACCAGTTCGTCGTACCCCTGCCCTCGCTTCGATTCGAGAAAGAACCGGACCCGGTCGTCGACGACCAGCTCGCGACCGACCAGCTCGGGGCGGCGGGCCAGGTCGGCCGGCTCGACGAAATCCGGCCCCGCCCCGAGGGCCGCGAGGAGGAGGATGCTGGAGATCAAGGCTCGGGCTCCTCGGACGAGGGCCAGTCGATCGCCTCCAGCGCCTTCGGGTGGAGGATGAAGACGCCGCTGTCGGGCTCGAAGCGGACGACCCACTCGCTGGTCGCCAGGTCCAGCTCGACCGACCTGTACCGGGCGCCGAACGGGCCTCTCTCGCCGACCTTGGGCTGGGCCAGCTCGAAGAGTCGGAACCCCGTAAGATCAATTCTCCCGTGACCTTCGGGCTTTGGCCCCCGGCCAAAGTAGATCGGGTAATCGACCCGATATGCCGAGCCGGGCCGGGCGGGGTCGGGGACGTCGGAGATCGGGGCGTCGATGATGACCGATCGGCCCTTGTAGTGGGCGGCGAACCTGGAGGGCCACTCCTTGGGGTCGCAAGTCCTGGCCTCCTCGACCATCTCGGCGATCCCAGCCGGGGCGCGGTCGGCGAAGATCGCCGCTTCCAGGGCCCCGTGGCGGATCGACTCCGCCCCTTCGAATCGCCCGCCCAGGGCATTCACGGCGTCGGCCGCCTCGGCGAGGAGCTTCTTGGCGGCGTCGAACTCGCCCGCGTCGAGCTTCTTCAGGCCCTCGGCCCGGCCGATCTCGGCGATCTGCGGGAGTTCGTCGAGCCGCTGACGCCGCCAGCGGGCCGCGACGGCGCCCACGACCAGCACCGCCGCCGCCGCGACCAGCAGCGCGTTCCGATGCCCCCAGGCCCACTCCTGGAGGCTCGGCCGCGGGGCGGCCGGGACCTTCGGGCCCGTCGCGGGGCCTGGCGCCTGGATCGGCCCGCCCGGGGCGGTTCCCCGAGGCTCGGAATTCGGGGGCTTCCGCGGCGACTTCGGCGGACCCTGGGCGACGGGCCTCGGGGCCGCAACCTCTTTCGGGACTTCGGGCTCGGTCGGGATCTCGTCGACCCAGTCGATCTCCGCCTCGGGCTGGTCGGGGGCCTCGAACGAGGCGACCGGGTCGGTCAGGGCGTGCGGGTCATCCTCGACGTACGCCTCCTCGACGGCGGCGGCCACCCTCGATCGGGCGGGGGTCGCCGGCTCGGGCGGCTCGGGCAGCGGGCTCCTGGGGAGGACGAAGATCCCCTCGCCGCAGGTCGGGCAGCGCAGGGCCTGATAGCCCTCGGTCCGCCGGCCCTGGAGGCGATGCCCCTCCGAGCAGGCGGCGTTGTAATACTGGGCCCGGGACGGGGGCGCCGTCGCCCAGCCCTGCATCATCGATTTGGCCCGACCCAGCAGTCCCAACGGTGCTCGACTCCCGGACGGTGGCCGACGGACGCCGGCGGACATGGGCCCCCGACGGATGTCCTATCATTATCGGGCCCGGCCGACCGGCGGTCAATCACCGGGCGATCAGCCCGATCGTCCGATGGATCTCGGCGGCTCCCGCCGAGGCGGCGGATGTGATCGTGGCCGCGCGGAAGAGGCGGGCGACGGCGAGGACCAGGCTCAGGTCGCGGTCGACCGAGGCGACCGGCCGCTTCGAGCGGGCCGCGAGGCCGCGGGCGATCGGCCCCCGGTAGGTGTCGATCTCCCGGGCGAGCCGTTCGAGGTCGACGATCGCGAAGGTCTCGGCGTCGGGGAAGTATCGGGCCCGGACGGCGGCGAGGGTGGCCGGCGGCCCGCCGGTCGCGAAGCGGGCGACCGCCTCGGCCGAATTTCCCACGACCAGGCGGTTCCGGTCCGCCCGGTAGGCCATCCGGACCTTGAGCCCGTCGGTCAGCTCGGTCATCCGGGCGTCTCCGATGACCTGGTCCTGGACGCGGAGGTGGGCCGTGGCCCGCTTCGGGTCGAGGGCGTAGAGGGCGAAAGCGGTCCGGAGGGCGTTGTCGAGCGGCGCGGCCAGGTCGTGGGCGCCCGGCCGGTCGGACCATCCGACCGCGCCGATGACCGGGAAATGCGGCCGGACCCCGCGCCCGGGCTCGGCGTCGAGATAGAGGAGCAGCCCCGGGCCGAGCCGGGGGAGGACGTCGGTGACGGGGTCGCGGCCGAGCAAGATCCCCTGGAGCCCCAGCCGGATGTTGTCGAGCGACGGGCGGACGTCGTCCGGGGTCAGCTCCCAGGCGGCCTCGCGGAGGGCGTCGAGGTCGACGCTGGCCGAGACAACGGCGATCGCCGTGGGGGGAAGCTGGGCGGGCAAGGTCGGCGCCGAGGGGGGACGGGTCAGCCAGCGTCTCAGCCACGGGTCGAGCTTCTCGGGGGCGATGACCTCGTGCGAGTGGAGCACGAACCCGTCGCGCCACTCCAGGGCGATGCCGGCCTGCTCGACGGCGGCCACGTAGCGGATCAGCATCGCCGCCAGGCGATCCTGGGTGGGCTGGCCGGTCCGGGGCGCGTCGGCCATCGCCCGCTCCAGGAGCCGGGGGTTGACGAAGAGGCTGGCCAGGGGCCGCTCGGGTAATGCGCCGCGGGCCTTCCGGAACGCCGGGGCGCCCCCCAACCCCGGCCCTCCTTTCAGCCTGCGATCGATCACGCCGAGGATCATCTCCTCCGAGTTCGACCAGGCGAACGCGCCGCCTTCGAGGTGGACATAGTATTCCTCCGGCCGGCCGCCGGGTTTGAACCGACGGACGGCATAACGGACGTCCCCGCGAGTCCTGGCGTCCACGCCGAGCATCTCGCCGGCGTTCATCTGGGCCTGGTTGAGCGACTTGAGCATCGACTCGACCACGCCCCGGTCGCGAGGGCGGGCCAGCAGGAGGCCCCTGGCCTGGTCGGGCTTGTCGGGCGGTCCAGGCTTGAGGGCGAGCACGACGGCATCGCCGATGACCTCGTCGCGGATCGTGCCGAGCGAGATCCCCAGCGCCCCCCGGATGTCCCGGGCGGCGCGGTCGAACTGGCGGAACCGCTCCGAGCCCAGCCAGGTCTGGACGTCGGGGATGCGCCGGAGTTCCCGGACCAGCGGCGAGTCGCCGATCTCGCGGGTCCGGTCGCGGAGGTCCTCGACCGCCAGGGTCAGGCCCGAGTCGGCCGGGACGAGCCCGAGCAGGTCGTCGGCCGGCCCGGCGGCCATCGCGGCCGGGGCGAGGGCCCAGAGACAGACCAGGACCCGCCGGAGCGAAAACCGCCGCATTCGCGAAGTCCTCGGGGGGGAGTCGGCGGCCCGGGGCCGCCGAGGGGGGGCCGTCAGCCCCGGAGCCGGGGCGTCATGGGGGCGGCCCCTTGTGTGGGCTCGGGGAACCGATACCAGGGTGATGCTTTTCCCTCGCTCATGGTCACTTTAACGGGCAGCGAAGCGATCCGGGCCTCGACCTTGTCCCGTTCGGCCCTCCGTCCCATCGCCTCGAGTGATCGGGAGTATCGCGTGAGGATCTGGATCAGCTCCGAAGCCCCGGCTCCCGATATCTTCTCCCAGATCGCGATCGCCCGGCCGAACTTGGCCTCCGCCTCGTCGTTCTCGCCTCTCGCCGCGTGGATCTGGGCGAGTCCGTCGAGGACGTAAGCGACGGAAGGATGGAGGGGCCCCCTCGATCGTTCGAAGATGCTCAAGGCCCGATCGAAGAGGGGCCGGGCCTCGTCGTCCTTGCCTTGCTCGTGATAGGCCCAGGCGAGATTGTTCAGGCCGTCGCCGGTCTCGGGGTGGGATGGCCCTCGCGACGTCTCCAGGATCTGGACCGCCTTGAGGAAGGCCGGCTCGGACTCGGCGAATCGGCGCCGGGCGACGAGCAGGAGCCCGAGCAAGGTATGGCTCCTGGCGTGCTCCCGGGGGTCCGCCTTCGGGGCCTTCGCCTGGGCCTCGATGGACCGACGAAGGAGCGGCTCGGACTCGGCGAACCGGCCGAGCTCGTAGTAGAGGGTCGCCAGTTGGTTGCGGTTCTGGGCGATCGCGGGGGATTCGGGATCGAGGAGCGTCTCGCGGACGGTCAGGGCCCACTTCGCCAGTGGTTCGGCCTCGGCGTGCCGACCCTGCTTC
>JAJYDH010000317.1 GCA_021777685.1 Planctomycetota bacterium
CTCGACGCGGACGGTCATCGTGGCGACCCGGCGGACGAGGTATTCGGCCAGGTCGCCCCTCGGCTTCAGCTCCTTCTGCATCGACTCGAACCGGCGGTCGACCTCGGCGGCGTCCTCGGTCGGCAGCCCGACGCCCTCGCCGGTCAGGCCGTGCTTGACCGCGTTCATCCGGGACCGGGCCTTCCCCTCGGCCGTCTTCGGGCCGGTGGACTTCGCGGCGTTCCGCTGGTTGGCGAGCAGGCGGGCGGGGGAGCAGGGCATCGGTGCGTCCTCTCGATGGTGATGGAGAGGAGGGTCGCCGACCGGCCCGGTGCGCCGTTCCTGGCATCCCCTCCGGAGTTTACTATCGTGGTTGGAGGGGTGCGGTTATCAGCGTTCTTCAAAATTTTCCCGGCTCCTCGCCGATCTCCGCCCCGTGACCGCCACGCCTCGTTCCCACGCTCCGCGTGAGAATGCCCTCCTGGACGCTCTGCGTCCTCGGGTCGGTCCAGATGGGCCGGTCGGAAGACGACGCGGAAATATCAGGGATGGCGTGTTCGTCGAGCAGCCTCTTGCAGTAGGATCAAAGTGCGTTAAGTTTAAAAGAGTTGCCATTTACGGAGCGTGGTCGTAGAGCCAAGGATAAAATAGTGCTTGAAGATGACATTGCTAAATACTCCGCTAAAGTATCTAGCACTTCTTACTCCATGTCGGTGGGCGAATTGATCGCAATGTACCGCGACAATGAGCTAGGACTTCATCCGGAGTTCCAGAGATTTTACCGCTGGACCCCAGAGCAGAAATCCCGACTCATCGAGTCGCTGCTGTTGGGCATACCTATTCCACCTATATTCGTCGCCGAGAAGAGCGACTCGAAGTGGGAAGTCATCGATGGTCTCCAGCGTCTGAGCACAATTCTCGAAGTGACGGGCGAGCTCCGCGATGCTGATGGAAAGCTGAAACCCCAACTTCAACTTACTCGCACCAAATACCTCCGCGACTTGGAAGGTCGCAAATGGAACGACGAAGATCCGGATATTTCGATCCCCGAGGGGGCGAGAATCAAGATCAAGCGTTCTAGATTCGACATCAATATTGTCAAGAACGCTAGCGACGAGATCGCGAAGTATGAGATTTTCCAGCGACTAAACAGCGGAGGATCGAAAGCTACCGATCAGGAAGTCCGAAACTGCATCCTGGTGATGACCGACCGGAGTTTCTTCGAATTCGTTTCCGATCTAGCCAAGGAGTTGGATTTCGTAGCCTGCGTGCCTCTTACCGATCGCGCAATCGAAGAGGCTTACGATATGGAATTGGTTCTTAGGTTTATCGTGCTAATTATGGCCGATATGGCGACACTGGCAGCGATCGACGAATTGGGCACTTTCCTTACTGATCAAAGCCTCTTGATCGCCAAGCAGCCATTGGCCATCCGGTCACAGATAGCGGAAGCTTTCAAAGCTACATTCGCATTCCTCTCGGAACATCTGGGAACGAACGCCTTTAAGAGGTTCAATCCGGGCAAAAACAAATACCTTGGCGCATTCCTTATCTCTCTTTTCGAAGTCGTTGCATCGGGGATGGGCCGGAGATACTACAAGGGCCAGAGAGCCCCTGATCCAGCGGATTTCCTTGAGCGACACAAGCAACTCTGGACCGAAACGGAATTGACCATGAACGTCGGCTCCGGAATCAGGGCATCAACCAGAATCCCTCACACTATCTCTTACGGACGGCGCTGGTTAGCCAATGAGCAAGATCAAGACTCTGGAGCACTTGGTCGATCGAATCAGCGACCAGTCGAAGATCAGGAAGCGAGAGTTGATAAAGATCAAACAGATGTTGCCTCCAGCGACACATGAACCAGAAGAATTCTGGCTACGCATCGCCCCAGTTATGGCTTATGCGCACTGGGAAGGTTTTGTCAAGGATGCCGCGACCGCTTACCTCCTTTTCCTGTCGCGTAAGACGCTTGGCCTTTCGCGACTCAAACCTAATCTGCAAGCTCTCGCTTGCCGCTCCGAGTTGCTCGGTGCAGTGGGGGCGACGAAGCGGATCGCTCCCCATCTGGCCATTGTTTCAAGGCTTGTCGATGGCTTGATGGCATCTGTCACGGTTCCAGTAGACGCGATAGATACCGAATCAAATCTAAATTGGGACGTTTTTGAAAATATATGCAATATAGTTGGAATACAAACATCCGGATTTTGGAGCGAGCGAAGAGGGCTCATTGACGATATGTTTCTTGCAAGATGCGAAGTAGCACACGGTCAATTGTTCACGCCCCAAGTCGCGGATGTTACCCAGTATCTAAATTTTGCCCTGGAGGCGATCACGAAATTTGGTACCGATCTAGAGAACGCTGCGACGACGAACTCACACCTTCGACCCACGAATGATTGAATGCAAAATGATTGTTATCTTGGCCCCTTCCCCGCCAGGTTGACCCCGTTCCCCTGCCCTGCGGGGAAATAGGTCTGATCTCTCGACAGGTACACCACGTCAATCAGGCCGGGTTCGGCGAACCTGCCCCGGACTTCCTCGACGGTGTGCCACGAGAGGTGGCGCGGGGCGTACCGGTCGAGGGTATCGCGGACGGGCGGGACATCCTGCTTCGGGATTCCGCCCCCGCCGCCATCGGCCTCGGCCCGATCGGCGGCGCCGGGCGTGGGCTCCCGACCCCGGCCATCCGAGGTGTCCGGGTCGGGCCGCGGGGCCGGGATTCACGCCCTCTCCGTGTCGTCGACCCGGAGTCGTCTGGTTAGGGTCTTGCCGGGAGGGTTCGGCGGTTCTAGACTAGGGGCCCTTACCGGCCTCCATGTCGAGGTACTCTCTAAAGCGGGGTGGCGGTCCGATGTCGGAATATTTCCAGGGCGTTCCCAAGATCCAGTTTGGCGGACCGAAGTCGCGGAACCCGCTCGAATTCAAGCACTACAACCCCGACGAGGTCGTCGGCGGCAAGACCATGAAGGACCACCTGCGCTTCTCGGTGGTCTACTGGCATACGATCGCCAACCCCCTGTCCGACCCGTTCGGCCCCGGCACGGCGATCCGCCCGTGGGACGACGGCTCCGACGGGATGGCCCGGGCGAAGACCCGGGTCAAGGTGGCCTTCGAGTTCTTCGAGAAGCTCGGCGTCCAGTTCTTCGCCTTCCACGACCGCGACGTCGCGCCCGAGGGGGCGACGCTCAAGGAGAGCCACGCCAATCTCGACGAGGTCGTCAAGGTCATCAAGGACGAGATGGGCCGGACCGGCGTCAAGCTCCTCTGGGGCACCGCCAACCTCTTCTCGAACCCCCGGTACGCCCACGGGGCGGCCACCAGCCCCAACCTCGACGTCTTCGCCTACGCCGCGGCGCAGGTCAAGAAGGCCCTCGAAGTGACCCAGGACCTCGGCGGCGGCGGCTATACCTTCTGGGGCGGTCGCGAGGGGTATTCGACCCTCTGGAACACCGATCTCAAGCGCGAGGTCGACCACCTCGGCCGGTTCCTCCACATGGCGGTCGACTACAAGAAGCAGATCGGCTTCGCCGGCCCGTTCTACATCGAGCCCAAGCCCAAGGAGCCGACCAAGCACCAGTACGACTCCGACGCGGCGGCCTGCCTCAACTTCCTCCGGACCTACGGCCTCCTGCCCCACTTCAAGCTGAACCTGGAGACGAACCACGCCACGCTCGCCGGGCACGAGATGATGCACGAGATGATGGTCGCCATCGGCTCGGGGGCGCTCGGGTCGATCGACGCCAACACCGGCGACCCGCTGATCGGCTGGGACACCGACCAGTTCCCGACCGACATCTACCTGACGACCAAGTGCATGCTCTGCCTGCTGAACATGGGCGGCCTGACGACCGGCGGCGTGAACTTCGACGCCAAGGTCCGGCGCGAGAGCTTCGAGCCGGTCGACCTGTTCCACGCCCACATCGGCGGGATGGACGCCTTCGCCCGGGGGCTCAAGATCGCCCACGCGATCATCGACGACGGCCGCCTCTCCGGCTTCCTCAAGGATCGTTACAAGAGCTGGGACGGCGAACTCGGCCGGAGGGTCGAGGCCGGCCAGTCGAGCTTCGCCGACCTCGAAGCGTACATCCTGCCCAAGGGCGAGGTCACGAACCACGTCAGCGGCCGGCAGGAGATGCTCGAGAACCTGATCAACGAGTTTATTTGAACTTGTAGAGCCCCACCACCATTGCGTGGTGGGGCTCGCCCGAGGCTCGACCCACCCTACTAATCCATCAACTCTGAATTTGTGGAAAGGTGGGCAGTGCCCACCCTACTACACTCTCATCAACAGTCTCGGTTGGATGAATTCAAGTGCAAGGCCGGATTCCAACGCCAGACGATCTCGTCGCCATCTCGCGGGACGGGGCACAGGATCGGCGACCGATGCCCCCGCCCGTCCACGAGGTACCACTCCTCCGAGTCGACGAAGTCCAGACAGGTCGACTCCATTTCGGCGTTCACAGCATCCAACTCGGGTGATGGCCCGCGTCCATCCCACATGTTCAGAAGCTGGATGCTCTTCTGGCCGAGAGCGATGAATTTGGCGAGCCGAGCGACCTCGGGCGATGGTGGCTCCGACAGGGACGCATCGTAGAGGATGCTTCCCCAGAGGTTTGGGAAGTCCGCATCTCGCCGGATCACGGTGCCCACCCTCAGCGAGCCGTAAAACAGGTCGTAGCGTTCCCGATCCACCGGCTCGCCCTCCATGACGTGGCGGTCATTCTTCGTCCGCGACTTCGGCCGGTTCCTCGATCCGGAGATGGAGCCGGAGGGTCTGGATCAGGCGTTCGAAGCTCTCGGGGGTGATGACCTCGGGGGCCCGGACGCGGATCGCCTTGCCGGCGTCGCTCCCCCAGAGACGAAGGTCGATCCGCACGTCGTCCGACCTGGAGGAGGGCGGCCCGGGTCGCGCCGGGGCGGGGGCGGGGGCGGTCGCGAGGGTCGCCGGCGCGTGGCCGTTGGAGCCGGCGGGCGCGGCCGGCTCGACGGCGGTTGCCGTCCCCTGGGGGCGAAGGACGTTGTCCTCGCCCAGGGCCCCGGCGAACCTGGCCGATTCGAGGAACGCCTCGGCGGCCGACTGCTTGGCCGAGGCGATGATCTGGTGATTGTGATACAGGACGTTGCCGAGGATGGTCGCCTCGGGCAGCCTCTTGTCGGCGAACTGCTCGGCGAGGTCGGTGTAGAGCTGGGGTTCGAGCAGGGCCTGCCTGTACAGCTTCGGCAGCTCGGCGGGGTCGACCGGGTGGAGGATCGACCTGGCGAGCGGGGTGAGCGAATACCCCTCGTCCTTGAGCGAGAGCAGGCCGAATTGCCTGGCGGCGCTCAGTCGGGCGGAAAACGTGTTCGTCTTGATGTTCTTGTAGCCGAGGGCGGTCGCGATGTCGGCCGCCATCAGGCCGTCGAGCCCTCGCCCTTCGATGAACCGGCAAAGCTCCACGCTCTCGGCCAGGGGGACGCCGGGATAGCGGGTGCTCCGCTCGCGCTTGGCCCGCGTCGGGGCGGGAGTCTCGTCTTGGGACATCGTCGCTCGGTCCGGGATCATGGGATGGATGATCGGGAATCCTGTCTCGAACCGATTGTACACTATTCTTGCCCGGAGTCAGAGCCTTTTTCGCCTCCGGCCATCGTGCTCATCGCTTCGAAGACCTTCGGGTCAATCGACTCGGAGATGAACTTCACGGAACCGTCGGCGAGGATGACCATCGTGCCCTGCCTGGCGAGGAGGGCAACGCGGCTGGTCGGGTGGTTGCCGCCGAACTGCCGGCCGATGCCGATATAGGGTTGCCGGGCCCGGTCGAGCCCCCGGACCGTCGCCCGGCCTCCGGCGAACCAGGGGGAGCCCGTCGAGCCGGTGTCGGCCAGCATCATGGTGTTCGCCGCGCCGTCCTTGATGTCGGCCGGGGTGACGACGCGATCATCGCCGAAGATCCCGGCCCTCGGGTCCGCCTTCGGCAGCGTCGGCGCGTCGGGGCCGAGGCCGGCGATGGCGACGTAATTGGCCCGACCGGGGACGCCGGGGCAGGACGCGACCGAGACTTGACCCGCGAGCTTGTCCAGGGCCGGATCATCCGACGCCAGGCGCAGGGCCTCGTCCTGGGCGAGATCGGACTCGGGCGGGTCCATCCCCGAGGCCACGAGGTCCGGGAGGATGGCCATCCCCCAGCCGAGCCGGCGATCCAGAGACAGGGCCGGATTCGGGATCGTCCCGGGCGGGAAGCATCCGTGGGCGTTCGTGTACGCGGCGATCCCCATGCCGATCCGCTTGAGATTATTAACGCATTGCGCCTTATTCATTTCGGGGCCGCAACTTGACGTTTGCCATCCGGGAATGAATCCGGCGACCAAGAAGAGCAGGAGCGCGACCTGGAAGACCAGGACCATCAAGCTGCGGGTCGTCCACGGTTTCATGGCCGCTCTCCGATCGCTCGCGACGGCTTCGCTGACCTACTCCCGGGGGGGCAGGCGGCCCTTGCCTAACTGGACCGAGGTGATGTTCTTGACATCCAGGATCGCAAATCCCTCCTGGCCCGTGCGGACGACGATCGTGTTGCCGCCCTCGGTCTGGAGGATCGTCTCCGGATGGGTGATCGCGAACTTTTCTCCGGCCGACGTCGTGATCGTGAAGGACGAGAATGGTTGCTTCCGGATGGCGGAGCGGATCGGTTCGGCTTCCACTGCGATGACTCCGGAACGGCGGGGTGGGAAACCCGGCCCCAATTCCGGGGCCGGGTCGGTCGATCCCTACCTTAATATACTACTGCCCCCCAGGCTTGGCCTGGTTGGCGGCGGCGTCCTTCAAGGTTTCGAGGTACGCGATCAGGTCGGCGAAGTCTTGCGGGGTGATCCCCTCGACGATGCCGTTCGGCATCAGCGAGACGTCGCTGTTCTTGCGGTCCTCGATGTCGGCCTTGGGGATCTGCGTCTTCTTCCCCTCGGCGTCCTGGATCTCCAGGCCGTCGGCGTTGTCGGTCTTGATCAGGCCGCTGAGGACCCGGCCGTCGGCGGTGGCGACGGTGACGGTCTCGTACCCGGAGAAGATCCGGGCGGAGGGGTAGAGGACCGACGTGACCAGCTCCTCGCGAGGATATCGCGCGCCGATCCCGGACAGCTCGGGGCCGATCGCGCCCCCCTGCCCTCCGACGACGTGGCACTTCGAGCAGGCCAGCCCCTTGAGGTCGAAGAACAGGGCCTTGCCCTTGTCGGGCTTCCCCTGCCCCTTCATCGCGGCGGCCTTGAACTTGTCGGGATCGAAGCCGCCGGTCGAGGGGCCTTTCAGGAACGCGTAATCGGCCAGGCCGGTGACGGCGACCGAGAACTCCCAGGGGCCCCCGCCGTTGCCGCACTTGACCATGAACTGATTCTTGCCCTTCTTCAGCTCGACGTCGAACCGGGCCACGTCGGGCGAGTAGCCCCGGTTGTCGTTGAACTTGTACAGCTCCTTGCCGTTGACCCAGACGGTCAGCGTGTCGTCCGAGCCCACGCCCACCTGGGCGGGGCGGGCGACCGGGCTTTCCAGGGTCGCGACGGCGAAGGCCGAGCAGTCCCCCTTGCCCTTGTAGAACTTCGCGAGGTCCACGACGCCGTTCTCACCCTCGATCTTGATCGGCTGCCAGGAGAGCGTGGCGTTGTCGGGGCCGGGGGCGGTGTGGGTCAGGTCGACCGCCTGGCCGGGCCGGACCGGCGGGCGGTCGTTGAACGGGAACGGCCCCAT
>JAJYDH010000318.1 GCA_021777685.1 Planctomycetota bacterium
GAGCCCCACCACGTCGGATTGGTGGGGCTCGCCCGAGGCTCGACCCACCCTACACCATTCGATTCAACACATTAGAATGACATGGCAACGATCGCCTCGATCAGCGTTCCGAGCCGCTGGCCGGCCCCTCGACCGGCCTCGATGACCTCCTCGTGGGTGATCGTCGCTCCGGTGATCCCGGCGGCGGCGTTGGTGACGAGGGCGAAGGCCAGGACGTCCAGGCCGGAGTGGCGGGCGACGATCGCCTCGGGGACGGTCGACATCCCCACGACGTCGGCCCCGAGGGCCCGGAGCATCCGGATCTCGGCCGGCGTCTCGTAGCTCGGGCCGGGGAGGCAGGCGTAGACCCCCTCGCGGAGGCCCAGGCCGAGCCGGTTGGCTTCGTGTTTCGCGACCTCGCGCAGCTCGGGCGAGTAGACCCGGGTCATGTCCGGGAAGCGGACGCCCAGGCGATCGTCGTTCGGCCCCCTCAGCGGGTTCTCGCCGATCAGGTTCAGGTGGTCGGACAGGCAGACGAGATCTCCGGGCCGGAAGTCGGGATGAATCCCGCCGGTCGCGGCGGTGAGGACCAGGGTCCGCGCGCCGAAGACCTTCAGGACCCGGACGGGGAAGGTCACGGCCTCCAGGTCGTGCCCCTCGTAGTAGTGGAACCGTCCCTGGAGCGCCGCGATTCTCGCCCCGCCGAGCGATCCGACCAGGAAGTTGCCGAGGTGGCCGGGGACGGTGGCCCTTGGGAAGTGGGGGATCTGGGCGTAGGGGATGACCGTGGCGTCTGTCATCCGGTCGGCCAGGACCCCGAGGCCCGAGCCGAGCACGACGGCGACCTTCGGAGGGTCCCCGATCGCGGCCCGGAGGAAGGTCGCGGCCTCGACGGCTCGCTCGTGCAGGCCCGGGTCGTTCATAGCAGGATCCCCGCGATGCAGGCCGAGAGGAAGTTGGCCAGGGTGCCCGCCAGCAAGGCCCGGAAGCCGAGCCGGGCGAGGTCCACCCGGCGGTCGGGCGCCAGGGCGCCGATCCCGCCGAGCTGGATGCCGATCGAGCTGAAGTTGGCGAACCCGCACAGGGCATAGGTCGCGATCGTGAACGACCGGGGGTCGACCTTCGCCTTGCCCAGCTCGCCGTAGGCGATCAGCTCGTTGAGCACCGTCCGGGTGCCGAGCAGGCCGCCGATCGTCGGGCAATCTCGCCAGGGGACGCCCAGCAGCCAGGCGACCGGCGAGAGGGCCCATCCGAAGACAATTTGCAGCGACATCCCCGGGAAAGCCGAGTCCAGGATGAGGTTGATCAGGGCGATCAGGCCGAGGAACGAGATCAGCATGGCCGCGATGTTCAGGGCCAGTTGCAGCCCCTCGCGCGTCCCTCGCGAGGCGGCGTCGAGGAGGTTGGCGTCGGGCTTCTCGGGATCGGGCCGGGCGCCCCCGGCGGTCTCGGGCTTCCCCGTCTCGGGGATCAGCATCTTGGAGAGGAGGATCGTGCCGGGGGCGGTCATGATCACGGCCGTCAGGATGTGCCGGGCCTCGACCCCGGCGGCGAAGTAAGCCCCCATCACCCCGCCCGAGACGTGGGCCATGCCCGAGGTCATCACCGTGAGCAGTTCCGACCTCGTCAGCTTCGGCAGGTAAGGCCGGATCGTCAAGGGGGCCTCGGTCTGTCCCAGGAATAGCGAGGCCGCCACGTTCAGCGACTCCGCCCCGCTCGCCCCCATCAGCTTCTCCATCCCGATCGCCAGCAGGCGGACCACCCATTGCATGATGCCCATGTGATAGAGCACCGCGAACAGCGCGGCGACGAAGATCACGGTCGGCAGGACCCGGAACGCGAACACGAACCCGGCCGGTCCGTCCGGGGAATATTCCCGGCCGACCCACGTCCAGACCTCGTCGAGGAATTGGCTCTTCTCGCCGGAAGTCATCGCATGCGGCGGCGAGAGCCTCGCGAATTCCTGCTGGAACGGCTCGATCATGTGGCTTTTCGATGTGGGCGTCAGCTTCCTTTGATCGCCGTCGAAGAGCGTGACGCCGTCGCCGCCGAACACGCGGATGTGAAATTCCCGGTTGACCTCGGCCACGACCACCAGATCCTTGCCCCATCCGGGGATCTCCTTCTCGTCCTCCACCGACGACATCAGCAGGAGGTCGAACTGGGGCGCGACGAGCTTCTCGCCGAAGACGAAGGCCGCCCCGTCGACGGCACAGCCCAGGACCCCCTTGACGCAGTCGCCGGCCTTCTCCAGGGCGAGCCGCCCTTGCGGGACCCTCAGGACGATCAGGGCGAAGGCCCATTGCAGGAGCAGGCCCCAGAGCAGGACACGCCTGGAAATGGACTTCCGGTCGCTCGACAGGGCATAGGCCAGGCCCAGGATGGCGACGATCCCAAGGACGCTCTGAAGCCGCTCGGTGGGCGAACTGATGGACCGACCGAAGACGGTCGCCCCCTCGGCCACCTTCTCCGGCTCGAGTTGCTGGCCGAGGGCCGATCCTCCCGCGATCGCCGCGAGGACGATCCCGACGAGTGCCGCGATGATGATCCCCGGCCACAGGCTTCGCATGCGATTCGGCCTTTCGGATCAGATCCGTTCGACGATCACGGGATCGGCCCCGACCGGCCCTTCCTCGACCCGGTACGCCTGGCCGATCATCGCCAGGGCGACCTCGATGCCCGGCTGGTCGTTGACCAGCACCGTGCAAAGCGGCTCACCGACCTCCACGCGGTCGCCGACCTTCTTGTGGAGGATCACGCCGACCGAGGGGTCGATGACCGAGTCCATCGTCGACCGCCCCGCCCCCAGGAGCATCGTCGCGTGCCCGATCGGCCTCGCCGCGAGCGAGTGGACATAGCCCGCCAGCTTGGAATCTACCTCGATCGTCCCCTTCGGTTTCGGGAGCCTGGAGAGGTCGTCGATCGCGTGCGGGTCGCCCCCCTGCGCGGCCACGACCTTCCGGAAATGGGCCAGGGCCGAGCCGTTGGAGATCGTCTGCCAGCAGCGCTCGCGGGCCTCCTCCAGGTCCGAGGCGAGCTCGCCCATCAGGACCATCTCGGCGGCCAGTTCGACCGAGAGGTCCATCAGGTCGGCCGGGCCGTGCCCCCGGAGGCACTCGACGGCCTCGGCGACCTCGACCGCGTTGCCCACGGCCCGGCCGAGCGGCTGGTCCATCCGAGTGATCAGCGCCC
This sequence comes from Planctomycetota bacterium, assembly GCA_021777685.1. GTDB lineage: Bacteria > Planctomycetota > Planctomycetia > Isosphaerales > Isosphaeraceae > Tundrisphaera. Next base: position 3,172 of record JAJYDH010000318.1, read on the forward strand.
GCATCCGCTTGCCCAGCCTCCGGCCGATCGCGCACATCGCGCGGGCCAGGGCCCTCGAATCGTCGAGGCTCTGCATGAACGCGCCGTCGCCGGTCTTCACGTCCAGGACCAGCCCGTCGATCCCCTCGGCCAGCTTCTTCGACATGATCGAGGCCGAGATCAGGGGGATGGATTCGACCGTGGCGGTCGCGTCGCGGAGGGCGTAGAGCACCTTGTCGGCCGGGGCGATCTCGGCCGTCTGGCCGATCAGGACGAGGTTGCATTCGGCGAGCACGGCCTTGTAGCGGTCGAGGTCGAGGTCGACCTTGAACCCGGGGATCGACTCCAGCTTGTCCAGCGTCCCGCCGGTGTGGCCCAGGCCACGGCCGGAGACCATCGGCACCGGCACGCCGGCCGCCGCCGCGATCGGGGCGAGGATCAGCGAGGTCTTGTCCCCCACCCCGCCCGTGCTGTGCTTGTCGACCTTCAGGCCGGGGACCTCCGAGAGGTCGACGACCGACCCCGACCGCATCATCGCGTCGGTCAGGGCGGCCGTCTCGTGGTCGGTCATCCCTCGCCAGAGGATCGCCATCAGGAGCGCCGACCACTGATAATCGGGGACGTCGTCGCCGATCCCCGCGACCATCCGGTCGATCTCCTCGACCGAGAGGGGCTGCCCTTCGCGCTTCTTGCGGATGATGTCGACGGCTCGCATGGTCAGCCCTCGGTGCCGAATTGCCGGTCGCCGGCGTCGCCGAGGCCGGGATAGATGAAGCCGACCTCGTTGAGCCGCTCGTCGATCGCCCCGACGTGGATGTCGACATCGGGCATCGCGGCCGAGAGCCGGGCGATCCCTTCGGGCGCGGCCAGGATCGAGAGATACTTGAGCTTGGCCACCCCGCACGCCTTGAGCAGCTCGCAGGCGTGGACCGCCGACCCGCCGGTCGCCAGCATCGGGTCGACCACCAGGATCAGGCCGACCTTCGACCGGGCCGGGACTCGCGTGTAATACTGCTCGGGCCTGAGCGTGTGCTCGTCGCGGCGGAGGCCGATATGCCAGACCTCGGCCTCGGGGATCACGTCGAGGACCCCCTCGGCCATCCCCAGCCCGGCCCGGAGGACCGGGACGACGGCGACCGTCTCGGCCAGGACGCGGCAGGTCGTCGCCGCCAACGGCGTGCGGACCTGCACGTCACGCAACGCCAGGTCGGCCGTCGCCTCGGCGGCCAGGAGCATCGCCGAGGACCGGACCAGCCGGCGGAACTCGGCCGACGAGGTCGCCTCGTCGCGCAGGGCGGCCAGCTTGCTCAGGATGAGCGGGTGCTTCGACGGATAGACGGACGCCAACGGAGGGCCTCCCGGGAGGGGACGGTCGGTCGAAGGCCGTCGCCGCCCGCATGGGAGAGGTGCCGGGCCGCGAACGTCCCGGGGCGAGGGGCGAAGTCACCCGAAATGGTACACCACCCGGAGAGGTTCGGGGCGAGGTTACTCCGGATTTTCGAAGACGTCCTCTCTCCTTTCCAGTTGATGGACCGACGCCGGAGGGACGGCCTTCCACTCGTTCCCACGCTCCGCGTGGGAATGCCGTCCCGGACGCTCTGCGTCCTCCGCCGCTCGGCCACGCCGGGGCCCCAGGACGACGCGGAGCGTCGAAGACCGCATTCCCACGGAGGACCGTGGGAACGAGTCTTCAAGTTTCGCCTCGTCCCAGTTCATGACCGTTTCCCTCGTCCACGAAAAAACGCCCACCCCCCGAGGTTCGGGGGATGGGCGTCCTGGTTCTTACGCGATTCGGAGCCGGAAGTCTCAGGCCTTGGCCTTCTCGAGCTGGGCCTTCTTGACGATCTCCTCCTGGAACCGGGAGGGGAGCTTCTGGTACTTGAGGAACTCCATGCTGAAGCCGCCCTTGCCCTGGGTCATGCTCCGGAGGTCGTTCGAGTAGCCGAACATCTCCGAGAGCGGGACCTCGGCCAGGATCACGGCGAAGCCGGAGCGGGCCTCGGTGCCCAGGATCACGCCGCGCTTCGAGGAGATCGCGCCGGTGACGGGGCCCTGGAACTCCGTGGGGACCTCGACCTCGACCTTCATGATCGGCTCCAGCAGGACCGGGTCGGCCTTGCGGAACGTCTCGCGGAAGCAGTCGCGGGCGCAGATCTGGAAGGCCATGTCGGACGAGTCAACGTCGTGGTACGAGCCGTCCTGGAGGACCATCTTGACCCCGAGGACCTCGTAGCCGGCGACCGGGCCCTTGTGGAGCGAGTCGCGGAAGCCCTTCTCGACCGAGGGGATGTACTCGGACGGGATCCGGCCGCCCGTCACCTCGTTCTCGAAGACGAACTGCTCGGACGAGTCCTCCGGCAGCGGCTCCAGGACGCCCTTGACGTGGGCATACTGGCCCGAGCCGCCCGTCTGCTTCTTGTGCTTGTAGTCGAACGAGGTGACCTTGGTCGGCGCCTCTCGGTAGCTGACCTTCGGCATGCCGACGGTGCAGTCGACCTTGTACTCGCGCCTGATCCGCTCGACGTAGATCTCCAGGTGCAGCTCGCCCATCCCGGAGATGATCGTCTCGCTGGTCTCCTTGTCCACGTGGACGCGGAAGGTCGGGTCTTCCCGCATGAACCGGTTCAGGGCCTTGGAGAGCTTGTCCTGGTCGCCCCGCTTGTTGGGCGAGACGGCCAGGTCGATGACCGGCTCGGCGGCGTAGATGCTCTCCAGCGAGAGGTTCGTGCCCTCGTCGCAGTAGGTATCCCCGGTGGCGCACTCGATGCCCATGACGGCGACGATGTCGCCGGCGCCGGCCTCGTCGATGTCTTCCTTCTCGTCGGCATGCACCCGAAGAATCCGGCTGATCCGGGCCTTCTTCCGCTGGCGGGAGTTCCAGTAGAACTGGCCCTTCTTGAGCGTCCCCTGGTAGATCCGCATGTACGTGACCTGGCCGAACGGCTCCTCGACGAGCTTGAAGGCCATGGCGACCAGCGGCTGCTCGGGGTCGGCGGCGAGGGGGACGTCGGCCATCCCGTCGCTGTTGTCCTTGGCGTGGATCTCGCGGTCGAGCGGGCTCGGCAGGTACGCGTTGACCGCGTCGAGCAGGAGCTGCACGCCCTTGTTCTTGTAGGCCGAGCCGACCAGGACCGGGCAGATCTGCTGGGCGATGGTCGCCTCGCGGATCGTCTCGTGGATCAGGTCGAGCGGCACTTCCTGCTCTTCAAGGAGCAGCTCCATGATCTTGTCGGAGACGAGCGAGAGCGCCTCGAGCATCCCCTGGCGGGCGCGCTCGGCGGGCTCGGCGTACTCGGCCGGGATCGGCTCGCGGCGGACAGTCTCGCCCTTGTCGCCGTCGAAGTAGACGGCCTGGCGGTTGATGAGGTCGATCACGCCGGCGAAGTTGATCTCGGCGCCCATCGGGATCTGGAGCGGGACCGTGGTCAGGCCGAGCTTGCTCTCGAGCTGCGAGATCACGTTGGCCGGGTTGGCCCCGGTCCGGTCCATCTTGTTGATGAACGCGAGGCGGGGGACGCGATACCGCTTCATCTGGCGGTCGACGGTGATCGACTGCGACTGCACGCCGGCCACGGCGCAGAGGACCAGGACCGCGCCGTCGAGCACGCGGAGCGAACGCTCGACCTCGACGGTGAAGTCGACGTGGCCCGGGGTGTCGATGATGTTGATCTTCTTGTCGAGCCACTGGACGGTCGTCGCGGCCGACGTGATCGTGATGCCGCGCTCCTTCTCCAGTTCCATGTGGTCCATCTTCGCGCCTTCGCCCCGGACCTCCTTGATCGAGTGGCTCTTGCCCGAGTAGAACAGGACGCGCTCGGTCAACGTCGTCTTGCCCGAGTCGATGTGGGCCGAGATGCCGATATTTCGGACGTTGCGAAGGTTTTCCATTGGCGGTAGCGTCTTGTCTCGAAGGGCGGTAGTAGCCCCTCGTCCCATGGTCAGCCGAAGATCGCCAGGCTGGGGGTGGCTCGACCCACCCAAACCGGGATGGGCCGAAGAGGCGGAGGCCGGGGAGCACGAAGGAGGGGTTGTTCCCGATCCCTGGGGCTAGAGTCGGGGCCTCGACGCGGGCCCTGGGCGTGATCCGAGGGAGGCTCGCGACCGAAATCGACTCGGCAGGGCCTCCATCATAACGATTCGGGCGCGCAGGTCAAGACCCGGCCGTCGCCGACTCATCCGTATTATACGAAAGTCGGCAAGGAGTGTTCAGCCCGATTTTCCCGGAATGCCGGCAAGGCCGGGACGATCCTCAATGGCCGATCGCCGGCGTGCCCCCGTCTTTGCATGGAAATTCGTCCTGCCGGGACTGCTTATGGAACTCTGGGGCATCCAGGAAGATCTGAGATCTGAGATCTGAGATCTGAGATCTGAGATCTGAGATCTGAGATCTGAGATCTGAGATCTGAGATCTGGGATCTGGGATCTGGGATCTGGGATCTGGGATCTGGGATCTGGGATCTGGGATCTGGGATCTGGGATCTGGGATCTGGGATCTGGGATCTGGGATCTGGGATCTGGGATCTGG
>JAJYDH010000319.1 GCA_021777685.1 Planctomycetota bacterium
CGTGGTCCCGGCCCTGGCGGCGTACTCCCACTCGGCCTCGGTCGGCAGGCGGTAGGTCTTGCCGGTCTTGGCCGAGAGCCATCGGCAGTATTCCATGGCCGCGTGGTGGGTCATGCAGATCGCCGGGTTCCCCCGGCCGCCGAAGCCGAAGGTCATGTCGGCGTAGGGCTTGGTCGACCGCGTGACGGCGTCGGCCTTGGTCTCGGTCTCGGGCTGCTTGGAGAGGTCGGCGTTCTCTCGCTGCTTGCGCTTGATGTCCTTGCTGAAGGCGTACTCGTCGAACTCGTCCCACGTCACCTCGCACTTGCCCATCCAGAAGGGCGCGATCTGGACGGAGACGGTCGGCCCTTCATCCTTCTTCCGCTTCTCCTCGGAGGCGGGGCTGCCCAGGGTGAAGGTCCCGCCGGGGATCGGCATCATGTCGAACTTCAGCTCGGTGCCGGCGATCGTCTCGGTGTACTTCTTCAGCTCGGGCGGCGGGGCCTGGCCGAGGGCGATCGCGGCCGGGGCGAGGGTCATCGCGATCGCGAGGAGGGTCATTCGAGGCTGCGAGTCCGGGCGCACTTGTGGTATTCTCCTGGAAAATCAGCTCGGACGCGCCGAAGGGCTCCGGGCGAGGGGATGGAGGGGCGTCGGATGATCGGGAGGCGGGCCGTCGCGGCGATCGGGGTGGTGTTCGTCCTGGCGACGTCGGGCCGAGTGAGCCTCGGCGCCGAGCCCAGGCGGTTCGAATTCACCGAGCCCCACATGGGGACGGCCTTCACCATTGTCTTATACACCGGCGACGAGGCGACCGCCAGACGCGCCTCGGGCGCCGCCTTCGGCCGGATCGCGGACCTCGACCGGACGCTGACCGACTACGACCCCGAGAGCGAGCTGATGCGGCTCTCCGAGAAGGCCGGCGGTTCGCCGGTCGAGGTCGGCCCGGACCTTTATGAAGTGCTCGCCCGCTCGAAGACGCTCTGGGAGCGATCCGAGGGGGCCTTCGACGTCTCGATCGCGCCGGTGGTCCGGCTCTGGCGTCGGGCCAGGCGCGAGAAGAAGTTGCCCGACCCGGATCTGCTCGCGAGGGCGAGATCCCTGGTCGGCTCCGACGCGATCCGGCTCGATCCCGAGAGACGAACGGTCCAGCTCCTCCGTCCCGGGATGAAGCTCGACGTCGGCGGGATCGCCAAGGGATATGCCTCGGAGGAGGCGATCAAGGTCCTGAAGCGCCAGGGGGTGAAATCGGCCCTCGTCGCCGGCTCGGGCGACATCGTGGTCTCCGACCCTCCGCCCGGCCGGGCCGGCTGGACCATCGCCGTCGCCCCGCTCAGGCCCGAGCCGGCGGGCGAAGGCCGGACGATCTTGCTGAAGAACGCCGCCGTCTCAACTTCCGGCGACGCCGAGCAGTTCGTCGAGATCGACGGGGTGCGGTACTCGCACGTCCTCGACCCCAAGACCGGGCTCGGGCTGACCGAACGCCGGAGCGTGACGGTGATCGCCCCCGACGGGGCGACCGCCGACGGCCTCGACACCGCCGCGTGCATCCTCGGCCCCGACAGGGGGCTCGCCCTGATCGAGTCGACCCCGGGAGCCGCCGGGCTGTTCGTCCGGATCACGCCGGACGGGCAGGAGGTCCGCGAGTCGAAAGGCTGGCTCGCGTTTTCAGGCCGGTCGGCGAGGCCCTGAGCGGCCCAACGAGGGTCGGTGGCGGGATCGACATGATCCGGACGATGGCGAGTCGATCGGCGAGGTGACCGAGACGCTCCCGGCCCGGGACGGCGAGCAGGCCCTCTACCTCCCGGCCCTTACAGTAACGCCAGAACCCGTCGGCGCACGCAGGCCCCGCGATTGCGGCCAGGGCCGTTTCATTCTCACTTTGCCTCGGGAAATGGAGACGGGCTCCTTCGCTACGCTCCGGAGTCAGTCCCCGTTGACTCTCCCAAAGTTGAGAATGAAACGGCCCTGCGATTGCGGCGGAGGGGCATTGCAATCCGGGGGGAGATCGCCTAGATTGGGAGCCTTCCAGTGTACTGATATCACAGAAACGGACCTCGAAATGAGGCCGGTGGCAGTTGGGGCGCGCGATGTCGATCACGAAGGAGAAGAAGCAGGAGATCATCGGGTCGTTCGGCCGCGTGGCCCAGGATACCGGCTCGCCCGAGGTGCAGATCGCCCTCCTGACGGCGCGGATCACGGACCTCACCGAACACTTCAAGACGCACGCCAAGGACCACGCCAGCCGCCGAGGGCTGCTGATGATGGTCTCCAAGCGTTCGAGCTTGCTGAAGTATCTCCGGCTGAAGGATCGCAAGAGCTATCTCGAGGTGATCTCCCGGCTCGGAATCCGCAAGTAACCGGCGCATGCCGGCCCCGGGCCGGAGGGCAGCGACGCCCCCCGCCGGGAGACGCAATGTCGATCGTTCGGCCCGTCCGGGAGCACGCCCGGCCCGCCCCGGCGGCCCCGACGCGGCCCTTCCCCGTCCAGGTTCGCTCCCCACATCGCTCGCGCCGCCCCTTCGCTGACTACCGGCCGAGGTAGGACTTTGAATGTCTAGCTCGTCAAGCCCGACGCGGAAGCCCGTCACCGTCGAGCGTTCGATCGGTGGCAAGACCATCTCCATCGAGACCGGCCGCCTCGCCAAGCAGGCCAGCGGCGCCGTCGTGGTCCGCCTCGGCGACACGATGACCCTCGTCGCGACCGTCTCCGGCCCCGGCCGCGAGGGCCTCGACTTCTTCCCGCTCACCGTCGACTATCGCGAGAAGGTCTACGCCGCCGGCAAGTTCCCCGGCGGCTTCATCAAGCGCGAAGGCCGGCCGACCACCAAGGAAATCCTCTCCTCCCGCCTGATCGACCGCCCGATCCGGCCCCTCTTCCCCGAGGGGTTCCGCGACGAGGTCCAGATCCAGGCCGGCCCGATCTCGGCCGACCGCGAGAACGACTCCGACGTCCTCTCGATCATCGGCGCCTCCGCCTCCCTGATCCTGTCCCACGTCCCGTTCCTGGGCCCGATCGGGGCCATCCGGCTCGGCCGGGTCGGCGACAAGTACGTCGCCTTCCCCACCGCCACCGAGATGAAGGACAGCGACCTCGACCTGATCGTCGCCTCCACCGAGAAGACCATCGTCATGATCGAAGGGTTCGGGCGCGAATTGCCCGAGGCCGAGATGTATGACGCGATCATGGAGGCCCACCGCCTCAACCAGGACGTCCTCGCCCTCCAGCAGGAACTGCTCTCGGCGATGGGCCTGCCCCGCTATCAGGCGCCCGAGCTGCCGGTCGACCCCCTCAAGGGGCAGCTCTACGACCGGCTCGGCCGCGAGATCCGCGACGCCAAGCAGATCCACGGCAAGCAGGAGCGGAACGAGAAGGTCAAGGAGATCCAGAAGCGGATCGTCGCCGAATACTGCCCGGCCGACGGCTCGGGGCTGGTGACGCCGCTCCAGGTCAAGACGGCCTTCCACGCGGTCGAGGAGATGGTCGTCCGCGAGCTGATCCTCGACGGCCACCGCTCCGACGGCCGAGGCCCCCGCGACCTCCGCCCGATCTCCTGCGAGGTCTCGCTCCTGCCCAGGGCCCACGGCTCGGCCATCTTCCAGCGCGGCGAGACCCAGGCCCTGGTCACGACCGTCCTCGGCACCGGCGCCGACGCCCAGCGGGTCGACGGGATCATGGAAGAGTTCAGCAAGGCCTTCATGCTGGACTACAACATGCCGTCGTTCGCCGTCGGCGAGGTCCGCCCGATCCGGGGGCCCGGCCGCCGAGAGATCGGCCACGGGGCCCTGGCCGAACGGTCGGTCGCACCGGTCCTGCCCGACTCGGCCGCGTTCCCCTACACGATCCGCGTGATCAGCGACATCCTGGAGTCGAACGGCTCGTCCTCGATGGCCTCGGTCTGCGGGGCGACCCTCAGCCTGATGGACGCCGGCGTGCCGATCTCCGACCCCGTCGGCGGGATCTCGATCGGCCTGGTCGAAGACTCCAGGTCGAACCGCCACGTCCTCCTCACCGACATCATCGGCGACGAGGACCACTTCGGCGACATGGACTTCAAGGTCGCCGGCACCCAGCGGGGCGTGACGGGCATCCAGCTCGACCTCAAGAACCTCGGGATCACCGCCACGATCGTCAAGGAGACGCTCGACCAGGCCCGCGAGGCCCGGCTCGAGATCCTCCGGACCATGCTCCGGTCGATCAAGCGGCCCCGCGAGGAGATCTCGACCAACGCCCCGCGCCTGATCCAGATCCAGATCAACCCCGACAAGATCGGCCTGGTGATCGGCCCCGGTGGCAAGACGATCCGTCGCCTTCAGGACGAGACCGGCGCCAAGATCGACATCGAGGATAGCGGGATCGTCACCCTCGCCAGCCCCACCGCCGAGGGGGCCGAGGCCGCCCGCGACAAGATCCAGGCGATGACCGAGGGCGTCCGCGTCGGCCACATCTACGAGGGCCGCGTCACCTCGATCAAGGACTTCGGCGCCTTCGTCGAGATCCTCCCCGGCAAGGACGGCCTGGTCCACATCAGCGAGCTGTCCGAGGGCTACGTCGGCTCCGTGACCGACATCTGCCGGGTCGGCGACCCGATGCTGGTCAAGGCCATCGCGGTGGACGACCAGGACCGCGTCAAGCTCTCCCGCAAGGCCGCCCTGGCCGAGCGAGGCGAGGTCGACCCCAACGCCGGCAACCAGCGCCCCGCCGGTGCCCCCCCTTCGGGTGGCGGAGGTTTCGGCGGCGGCGATCGCGGCGGCCCGCCCCCTCGCCGTGGGCCCGGAGGCGGCGGCTACGGCGACCGCGGTTCGAGGCGCGACTGATTTTTAGGATAGGATTTTTATCAAAGACAAGAGCATTCTCGGGTTGCGGGTTCAGGTGAAGGTGACGATTGAAGTCTCTGTTCGGTGGGTGATCGTCCTCGGTGCGCTGGCAATGCTCCATTGCCTCAAGCTGAAGGAGGTTCTCATGAACAGCTTCACGAGCGTGGTGTTGTTTGGGGCTGCTCTGCTGCCGGTGTATGGTTACTATCCCCACCAACACGGAGACTTGTTGTCATCCGATCAAGAACCTTCCGAGGAGCAGAGCGAGGGGTTCGATTCCCCTCACCGGCTTTTTTGGAATGTTTCGTAGCAGGTGATTCAAATCCAAGGCTTCTAACTGATGCGTCGGAGGCGACTGGCCACCGAGTTGTGATTCGAGATTACGGCCCATCACGACCAATCGCCTTTGAAGGCTGAGTGGAAAAGAATGTGGTAAGCATTGATCTTCGTCCGCGACTTTGTTCGAGCATGGTGTCGCTGTAATATACTGAACCCGGCGGGACGTGCCCCCCGCCTGGCCGCCTCAACCGGATGTTGCTCGCGTGGACTTCCCTTCCTCCTCCGGGGAGGGAGGCCCTTCGGATCGGCCAGCCGTCTCCCATCCTGCCGTCCGGAGACCTCCGCCCATGGCCGAATTCTCCGCCAGCACCGCGACCGATGAGATGGTCGAGAACCGGGACGACTCGGCGATCAACCGCCGGCTCCGGGCCCAGTACGCGGAGATCGCCCGGCTCGCCGGCGGCCTGGCGCACGAGATCAAGAACCCGCTCTCGACGATGAGCCTGAATCTCGACCTCCTCGTCGAGGATTTCCACGGGGCCGAGACCCCTCGCGACCGCCGGGTCCTCCAGAAGCTCCAGCGGGTCCGCAAGGAGACCGAGCGGCTCAACGACATCGTCGAGGACTTCCTCCGGTTCGCCAAGGTCCAGGACCTCAAGGCCGTCCCGACCGACCTCAACGCCGTGGTCGACGACCTCCGCGACTTCTGCGAGCCCCAGGCGCTCGGGCAGGGGATCGTGATCCGGACCCAGTACGACCCCGACCTGCCGCCGGTCGCGCTCGACGTCGACCTGTTCAAGCAGGCCCTCTGGAACCTGATCCGCAACGCCCATCACGCCATGCCCGACGGCGGCGACCTGATCCTCCAGACCCGGCTCGAAGGGGATTCGGCCATCCTGGAGGTCACGGACACCGGCGTCGGGATGACCGAGGACGTGGCCTCGAAGGTCTTCGACGCCTTCTACTCGACCAAGCCCGGCGGCTCCGGCCTCGGCCTGCCGACCACCCGCAAGATCGTCGAGGCCCACGGCGGCGAGATCACCGTCCAGAGCGAGCCCGGCCAGGGGACGCGGTTCACCGTCCGGCTGCCGCTCGGGGAGGCCTGAGCGACGATGGACCCTCAGATCCGCGTCCTGGTGGTCGACGACGACGAGCCCCACGCCCAGGCCGTGGCCGAGAGCCTGGAGCGCGTCGGGTATGACTGCGTCGTCGCCGGGACCGGCCGCGAGGGGCTCCGCTTGATCGAGGAGCAGGACTTCGACATCGTCCTGACCGACCTCATCATGGACGACGTCGGCGGGATGGACGTGCTGGCCAAGGCCAAGCGCGAGCTGCCCGACGCCGAGGTCGTCATCCTCACCGGCCACAACACCGCCAAGGCCGCCGTGCTCGCCATGCAGGCCGGCGCGACCACGTATCTGACCAAGCCGCTCGACATCGTCGAGCTGCGGATGGTCGCCGACAAGGTCTCGCAGTCCCAGCGCCTGGCCAGGACCAATCAGGAGTTGCGGAAGCAGCTCAACGAGCGGTTCGGCTTCGAGGGGGTGATCGGCAACTCGCCGCTGATGCACTCGGTCGTCGAGCGGCTCCGTCAGATCGCGCCGACGTCGGCGACGGTGCTCATCACCGGCGAGAGCGGTACCGGCAAGGAGCTGGTCGCCAAGGCCCTGCACAACAACAGCCCTCGCCGGTCGAAGCCGTTCGTCGCGCTGAACTGCGCCGCGCTCAGCGAGAACATCCTGGAGAGCGAGCTGTTCGGCCACATTAAGGGGGCGTTCACCGGCGCCGACCGCGAGCGCAAGGGCTGGTTCGAGCACGCCAACGGCGGCACGATGTTCCTCGACGAGGTCGGCGACATCCCCCTCTCCACGCAGGTCAAGCTGCTCCGGGTCCTGGAGTCGGGCGAGATCGTCCGCGTCGGCACCAACGAGCCGATCAAGGTCAACGTCCGGCTGATCTCGGCCACCAATCGCGAGATGAAGGGGGCGATCAACTCGGGCGGGTTCCGGCAGGACCTGTACCATCGGCTCAAGGTCGTGAGCGTCCACCTCCCGCCCCTGCGGTCTCGCCGCGAGGACATCACGCTCCTGACGGACTACTTCCTCAAGCAGTTCACCGCCTCGCACGACAAGGTCGTGACCTCGATCTCGCCGGCCGCGCGCAAGGCGCTGATGTCGCACTCCTGGCCGGGCAACGTCCGCGAGCTGAAGAATTCGATCGAGAGCATGGTCGTCGTCGATTACGACGGAGTGCTCGACCTCGACGACCTCCCCGAGGAACTCCTCCCCTCCGCGCCCGGCTCGGTCGATCCCGAGGCCGGCAGCGGCGGCCACCTCGTCGGCCGGCCGCTCGAAGAGGTCGAGAAGTATTACATCGCCGAGACCCTCAAGCTCACCGAAGGCAATCGCGAGGAGGCCGCCAAGCTCCTCGGGATTGGCGAGCGGACCCTGTATCGCAAGATCAAGGAATACGGGATCGGCTGAGGCCCAATACCGTTGAATGAGCCGCAAAGTCTGAATTGCCTATGACTTCTGGCCCCCTCTCCCCTTGTGGGAGAGGGTTGGGGTGAGGGGTTCTTGGCTTCGTCCACGGTCCTCGA
>JAJYDH010000320.1 GCA_021777685.1 Planctomycetota bacterium
CGGGGCGAGGTGCCGGTGCCGGGGTCGGGGTCGGCGCCGGGGTCGGCAAGGCGGCGGGCGCGGGGACGGGCGGGGCGATCGCGGCCGGAGCCGGAGCCGCCGCCGGGGACGCGACGGGGGTTGGGGTCGGGGCGGCGATCGGGCCCATCCCGAGCGCGGCGAGGGTCAGCCTCTGCTGGTTGTCGAGGAGCGTCGCGAAGGTCTGCTGGGCCCGGTCCTGCCCTTCGAGGAACTGGCGGTGGAGGTGGGCTGTCTGCTCGCCCATCCGCTGGTAGGCCGCCAGGTTCTCCTGGGAGACGCGGAGCGCCTCGACCAGGAACGACGACGGTGCCCGGACGGGTTCGGGAGCCGGGGGCGGGACGTGACCGTGACCGTGGCCGGGGCTCGGGGTCGAGCCGTTCCGGCCGACGATCGGGGCGGGCGTGGGTGCGGGTTTGGGCGTCATCTTGGGGGACGGTTCCGGGCTCGGAGTGGCTTGGATGGGCATCTTGGGGATCGGGACGCTGGCCGGTCGGGCGGGGCTCGCCCCTCCGACCGGCTCGCGGCGTGGCGAGTCCCGGCTCGCGGGAAGTCTGGCGGGCGGCGGCTTGGGGGCGAAGTTGGCGCCGGAGACCTTCACGGTGAGCCCCGGCTTCCTGGCGATCTCCGACCGGGCCAGGACCCCTTCGTCCCACGGGGCGAGGTCGAGCCGGTGGCCGATCGCGGCGAGCTGGGCCAGGGCCCGGGCCAGGTCGGCGACGTTCTTCCGCTGGCCTCGCGAGGCGTCCAGGGCGAGGGCCGAGGCCCCCCGGCCTTCGAGGATCGCGTTGACCAGGCCGGTCAATTTGGCGTCGGGGCCGACTTCGAGAAAGGTCCGGATGCCGGATCGGGCCATCGCCTCGACCTGCTCGACGAACCGGACCGGCCGGGCGAGCTGGTGGGCCAGGAGCGCCCGGGCATCGGCGGGGTCGGCGGGGTAGACATCGGCCGTCGAGTTGGCGAAGACGGGCGTCCGCCCCGGGGCGATCTCGACCCGCTCCAGGGCCTCCTTCAGCGGCCCGCTGGCGTCGGCGACGTACGGGCTGTGGAAGGCGGCCGAGACGTCGAGGGCCTTCGTCGTGATCCCCTTCGCCGCGAAGGCCGCCGCCGCGCGGGCGATCTCGGCGGCCGAGCCGGAGAGGACCGACTGCCGGGGGGCGTTCCGGTTGGCGATGACCAGGTCGATCCCCCCTTCGCGGAGGGTCGCCTCGATCGCGTCGACCGGCGCCAGGACCGCCAGCATCGCCCCCCGATCGCCGCCGTCGCCCGCCATCAGGCGGCCCCGGAGCCGGGCCAGGGCGCCCATGTCGGCCTCGTCGATCCGGCCGGCCGCGCAGAGGGCGGTCAGCTCGCCGAAGCTGTGGCCGGCGACCGCGTCGGGCTTGAGGCCGAAGCCTTCGAGGACCCGGAAGGCCCCCAGGCTCGCCGCGCCGATGGCCGGCTGCGCGACCTGCGTCCCCCGGAGCGAATGTTCGGCCGCCTTCCGCGAGTCGTCGTCGAAGGACGGATGCGGGTAAATCCAGTCTCCCAGGCCACGGCCGTCGATCGGCCCGCCTCCGGCGGCAACGGCCAGGGACCGGAGCATGGCCGGGAACTCGCAGGCCAGTCCGCGGAGCATCCCGACGTACTGCGACCCCTGGCCGGGGAACAGGACCGCCAGGCCGCCGGGATCGGTGCCGGCCCCGAAATAGACGCCCTCCGGGGAGACGGCGAGGGGATCGGGAGCCGGCCCGTCGAGCAGCTTCCCGGCCCGTTCGAGGAGCTTCGACCAGGCCACGCCCTCCCGCTCGGCGACGATCACCAGCCGGCGAGGGGCGTCGTGTCGGAATGTCGACCGCGAGCGGGCGGCCTCGACGCGGAGCGCCTCCCACGCCGGCTCGGCGGGGATGGCGGCCATCGAGGACCTGATCTCGGCCGGGCTGGCGCCGGAGAAGGCGAGGATCTGGACGTCGCCGTCCCAGGCGACCCCGGCGGGCTCGGGGTCGGCCTCCTCCAGGACGGAGTGGAAATTGCTCCCGCCGAACCCGAAGGCGCTCACGGCGGCGCGTCGGGGGTGGTCGGGGCTGGGGAGCCAGGGGCGGGCCTCGGTGTTGAGGTAGAACGGCGTCTTCCCCGGCGCGGCCCCTTCGGCCGGGCGGTCGACCTTGATCGTGGGGGGCAGGACCTTATGATAGAGCGCCAGGGCCGCCTTGATGATCCCGGCGGCGCCGGCGGCGGCCTTGGTGTGGCCGATCTGCGACTTGACCGAGCCGAGGGCGCACCAGGTCCCCTCGGCCCGGCTCGCCCGGTAGACCTCGGCCAGGGCCGACAGCTCGACGGCGTCGCCGACCTTGGTGCCGGTCCCGTGGGCCTCGACCAGCTCGATCGTGTCGGGCGTGACGCCGGCCGACTCGTAGGCCCGGCGGAGGCACCGGGCCTGGCCCGGGGCGCTGGGGGCGTAGACGGCGTTCCCCTTGCCGTCGGAGGACGAGCCCACCCCCTTGATGACGGCGTAGATCCGGTCGCCGTCGCGGCGGGCGTCGTCGAGCCGCTTCAGGGTCAGGACCCCCAGCCCCTCGCCCAGGATCGTCCCGTCGCCCGAGGCGGAGAACGGCCGGGCGTCGCCGGTCGGCGAGAGCGCGGGGGTCTTGCTGAAGCACATATACATGAAGATGTCGTTGAAGGTGTCGAGCCCGCCGGTCAGGACGACGTCGGACCTCCCCGCCGCGAGTTCCAGCATGGCGAGGTGGAGGGCCCCGATCGAACTGGCGCAGGCGGCGTCGATCACGCAGTTCGTGCCGCCCAGGTCGAGCCGGTTGGCGATCCGGCCGGCGGCGACGTTGCCGAGCAGCCCCGGGAACGAGTTCTCCTGCCAGCCGACGTAGGAATCGGCGATCCGCCTGACGACCTCGGACGCGGCCGGCTCGGCCACGCCCGAGTCCTTCAACGCCCGCCGCCAGATCGGGTGGCCGAGCCGGGCTCCCAGGGGGATGACCAGCTCCAGCGTCCCGGTCACGCCCAGGACCACGCTGACCCGCTCGCGGTCGATCGCCCGCCCATTCTGGCCGTAGCCGGCGTCGTCGAGGGCGGCCCTGGCGACCATCAGGCCGAGGAGCTGGGTGGTGTCGGTCGCTTCGAGGTTGGTCGGGGCGATGCCGAAGTCGAGGGCGGGGAAGTCGACGGGGTCGAGGAACCCCCCTCGGCGGGCGTAGGTCCGGTCGGGGGCCTTGGGGTCGGCGTCGTGGTAGTCGTCGGGGTCCCAGTGGGTCTCGGGGATCTCGCGGATCGCGTCGACGCCGTCCCGGACGTTGGCCCAGAAGCGTTTGAGGCCCTCGGCCCGGGGGAACAGGCAGCCCATCCCGATGATCGCCACGGGGACCGGTGAGGTTCGATCGGCAGGAGTCAAGGGTCGGTTCCTCAAGGTGCGGCGAGCCTGGGGACGCTGCGGGATTCGCGAGGAGGGATCGGCCGGGTCTCGGCGAGGCTCACTCTCATGGGACAGCCCGCGCCTCGATTTCCGCCAGGGTCAGGGGCGAGAGGCGAGGGATTCCGGCGGGGATCGTCACCCCCTGCGCGGCCAGGGCCCGGGCGCGGGTCAGGACGGCCGCATTATAGAGGATGTTGTGGGCCACGGTCACGACCCGACGCTCCTCCGGCCGCTCCAGGAACGACCCCCGGACCCACTCGTTGAACGCGGCCATCGCCGGGCCGCACCAGACCTGATAGTCCACGGTCCGGGTCGGCTCGCCGGCATTCGCCCAGTGCGACGACTGGCCGAGATACCAGCGGAAGACCAGCGCCATCAGGTGCTTGGGGTCGCGCCCGGCCCGCTCGACCTGCGCCGGGTCGCGCTCCAGGAAGTAGGCCCGGGTCTGGTCCCAGATCGTTTCGAGCGGGGCCTTGAAGATCGTCTTCTCCAGCATCGAGCGGTCGGCGGCGGGGATCTGGTCGAGGCCGTCATGGGCCCGGTACAGCTCGTGGAGCTTGCCGGCCCGCATGGCGAACATGGTCCCCCGCTTGAGGACCTGGACCTTCACCCCCATCTCGAACATGTCGGCCGCCGGGGCCATGGCGATGTCGGCCTGCTGGGCCTGGGCGAGCATCTTCCGGACGGCGTCGGAGGTGCCCGACTCGACGCACGCCTGGTTCACCGAGCCGACCACGACGTAAGACGCCCCCATCGCGAACGCCCCGGCGGCCGACCACGGGGTCGAGATCCCCCCGGCCGCGCCCACGCGCGGGGGCGAATCATATTGATACTGCCGCTGGAGCCGGTCGCGGAGAGCCAGCAGGGTCGGCAGGAGGATGATGGCGGGCTGGTTGTCGGTGTGGCCGCCCGAGTCGGCCTCGCCGGTCAGGTCGCCGGCCATCGGGATCTTGGCGGCCCACCCCGCCTGCTCCTCGGTGATCTCGCCCGAGGCGACGAGCTGCCTGAGGAACCGCTCGGGCGGCGGCGCCAGGAACTTCGAGGCGACCTCGACCCGGGAGACCTTGGCGATGATCCGGTTCGGCGCCTCGACCCGACCCGAAGGGTCGCGGCGGATGCCCCGGACCCGGTAGCGGACGACCGGGAGCGTCAGGTCGAGATAGGCCGACGCCTCGACCAGCTTCACCCCTCGGCGGAGGTAGAGGTCGACCACCGCCGCCTCGAGCGCCGGGTCGTTCGGGCTGTGGATGAGGTTGAATCCGTGGGGGATCGACGAGCCGAGAGACCGGCCGAGGCGGTCGATCGCCGCCTCGACCGCCGGGAGCGGCAGGCCGGCGGCGCCGAAGATCCCGAGCATCCCGGCCCGCCCCATCGCCTCGGCGATCTCGGCCGAGCCGATCCCGTTGGCCATCGCCCCCGAGACGTAGGCGTAACGGAGCCCGTGCTCGGCGCGGAACGAGGCGTCGCCCAGCCACTCCGGGCGGATCGCCGGCAGATGGGCGGCGACCGGGCCGGTCGATCGGGCGTCGGTCTCGATGGGATCGAGCCGGTCGCCCTCGACGGCGATCATGCAGGAGGTCCCGACCCGGCCGAGCGCCCGTTCCAGCCGTTCTCCGCCCGTCGTGTCGACCAACGCACCGCTCCTCCGCCCGCGAAGGGCCCGACGCCGGGACGGGGCCCGCCCATCTTACCGGATCGGCCCGCCCGTCGACCATCGAGGTCGGGCCGAGCCGGGTATTTTAGAGTCAAAGGGGGCCCGCTCACTATCCCGAATCGACGATTTCCGATCGAGGGGGCGGGAAAAAGCGGGACGACCCGAGGGACCGGGCGAAATTGGCCGTGTTGTCGAGGATGGTCGGGCCGCCTCGGTCGTTGCCCCGGGTCGCCGGGCCCGCTACACTCCGCCGACGAGGCCGCCGCGAGCGACTCCGACACCCGGGACGACGATCCGCCGAGGATGGATCGCTGTCGATCCGCGGCGCGGTTAGAATGGACTCGGACGTGCCGGGCCCTCCCCCTCGCCCGGGGAGGTCCGAGGCCGGTCGCCCCTCCCGGGGTCCCGGCCCCATCCACCTCTCGTCTCGGCGATTCACGGTCGAAGCCCGGGGGACCGGCCCCGTTCCACCTCCGCCCGACCATCGGCCGCGATCGGCATCTCCAGGGAGCACGACAGCGGGATGAGCCCTTCTCTTGCAGCCACGGTCGACCCGAACTCGCTCGCCTCGGACCCGACCGCCTCGCCGTTCATCGACCCGAGGGGCGAGACGCCGATCCGCGCGGAGCTTTTCGGCCTGGACCGGCTGGAGGCCCTGGCGCGCCGGCTGGCCTCGGCCGCCGTGGTCGAGCCGGACCTGAAGGCGGGCGACCTCCTGCTCCGCCGGTTCGCCGAGAGCGGCCAGGTCCTCGTCCGGACCCATCGCCGGATCGTCGGCGAGGTCGACCGCCCCGAGGGGCGGGGGATCGACGCGGAGTGGCTGGCCGACAACTTCCACATCGTCGAGGACGTCCTCCGGGAGGTCAAGAAGGACCTGCCCAGCGGCTATTACTCGGAGCTGCCCAAGGTGGCCGTCGGCCACGTCCGGGGCTACCCCCGGGTCTACACGCTGGCCCTGGCCCTGGTCGCCCACACCGACAGCGAGCTCGACGAGCAGCGGATCACCCGGTTCCTCCAGGCCTTCCAGTCCGTCACCCCGCTGACGATCGGCGAGCTCTGGGCCGTGCCGACGATGCTCCGGCTGGTCCTGGTGGAGAACCTCCGCCGCCTGGCCGACCGGATGGTCCGAGGCTGGGACGAGTCGCGCCAGGCCGACGCCTGGATGGCCGAGCACTTCCCCGCCCCGCCCGCCGAGTCGGCCGAGTCCGAAGCCGAGCCGTCGGACGGCGCGGAGATCCCCCCCTTCCCCTCGCTGACCGACCCCTTCGTGGTCCGGCTGGTCCGGCTCCTCCGCGACCGGGGGGCCTCGGCCTCGCCGGCGCTCCGCCGTCTGGAGGCCGGGCTCGCCGGCCGGGGCACCGACGCCAACCAGGTCCTCCGCGAGGAGCACCGCCGACAGGCCGCCAACCAGGTCTCCGTCGGCAACTGCGTCATCAGCCTCCGGCTCCTCTCGGTCATCGACTGGAACGAATTCTTCGAGGAGAACAGCGCGGTCGAGGTCCTCCTCCGCGACGACCCCTCGGGCGTCTACGCCCGCCAGGACTTCGCGACCCGGGACCGCTACCGGAGGGCCGTCGAGAAGGTCGCCCGCCGGTCCGGGGCCGCCGAGGAGGCCGTCGCCCGCCGGGTGGTCGACCTGGCGCGATCGGGGATGGCCCAGGGCCCGACGAAGGGGCACGTCGGCTATTACCTGATCGACCGGGGCCGGCCCGCGCTCCACCGCGAGTTCCCCCACAAGATCCACTGGCGCGAGCGGCTGCACGACCTCGCCCTGGGCAACCCGCTGAAGACCTACTTCGGCTCGATCGGCCTGCTGATGCTCGCCCTGATCGTGCCGCTGGCCCTGTACGGGCCAGGCGTTGGAGCTCCCGTCGGGGTCGGGATGACGGCCCTCCTGGTCCTGGCGCTGATCCTCCCCGCGAGCGACATCGCCGTCGGGCTGGTGAACCACCTCGTCACCCTGCTGATGCCGCCGAGGAAGCTGGCCCGGCTCGCCTTCCGCGACGGTATACCGGCCGACTGCTCGACGTTCGTGGTCGTCCCGAGCATGCTGACCCGCCCCGACAGCGCGTCGCACCTCCTGGAGCGGCTGGAGATCACCTACCTGGCCAACCCCGACCCGATGCTCCGGTTCGCCCTCCTGACCGACTTCGCCGACGCCCCCGAGGAGCATCGGCCCGAGGACGACGGCTACATCCGATCCGCCCTGGATGGCGTCCGGGCGCTCAACCGGAAGTACGCGGGAGACGGCCCGGACCGGTTCTTCCTGTTCCATCGACGGCGGACCTGGAACCCCGTCCAGGGCTGCTGGATGGGCTGGGAGCGGAAGCGCGGCAAGCTCTCCGAGTTCAACCGGCTTATCCGGGGCGATCGGGGCACGAATTACGTCGTCCAGAGCGCCGACCCTTCCGGCCTGCCGCACGTCCGGTTCGTCATCACGCTCGACGCCGACACGATCCTCCCCAAGGAGAGCGCCCGGCGCCTGGTCGGGACGATCGCCCACCCCCTGAACGCCCCGCGCTTCGACCCGGCCGCCGGCCGGGTGGTCGAGGGGCATGGCGTCCTCCAGCCCCGTGTGAGCTACCACCTGTTCG
>JAJYDH010000321.1 GCA_021777685.1 Planctomycetota bacterium
CCAGCGGCTCGCTCGACCAGGTGAGCGACCTGGTCCTGCGGACCGACCTGACGGTCCTCTCCGGCGACGACAGCCTCACGCTGCCGATGATGGCGGTCGGGGCGGAGGGGGTCGTCTCCGTGGTCGCCAACCTCGTCCCGCAGGACGTGATCGCCCTCATCGACGCCTTCCGGGGCGGCGACCTCGCCGAGGCCCGCCGCCTGCATCTCAAGCTCTTCCCCCTCTGCCGCGACCTCCTCGGCGTGGCGAGCAACCCGATCCCCGTCAAGCTGGCCCTGGCCATGCTCGGCAGGGGTAACGGCGAGCTGCGCCTGCCCCTCTACCCGCCGGACGAGCGCGGACGCGAGACCCTCCGCCGGAGCCTCGTCCGCTACGGAATCCTGGATGGCCCGGCCGAATGACGCTCACATCCGAGACTCAAATTCTGACAACCTTGATTTGATGGCATGTGATCTGCTATCTTTCTCAAGACGTCGGGGCCGGTGCCAGTCATGCTCGATATACATCGTCGATACTGACGACCCGGAATGGAAAAGATCGGTGGCCTCGCCTCGCCCGCAGTCGGCGGGGCCTCGATCGAGCCTCTCTGTCAGCCCCGTTATGATGGCCCCGTCGTAGAGGATGGTCTTCCCCGCAGTTGTCGCGTCGCGACCCCGGGAGGGAGGGCCGGCACACGTCCTCACACCGGGGGAGACACCCCTTCGCGATTGGCCGGCCTGGTCGGCCTCTCGATCAAATTCTCCTAGGATAGGATGACCAATCATGGCTCGAAAGTCGACGAAGAAGGCGGGCGAGGCCGGTACCCAGACCCTGGCCGTGATGCCGCCGGTGTCCGAACAGGCGGTCCGCGAGCTGGCCCAGGTCTTCAAGCTCCTCAGCGACGAGACCCGGCTCCGAATCCTGCTCTATCTCGCCCAGAACAACGAACTCCACGTCACCGACCTCTGCAACCGCCTCGGCCAGAGCCAGCCCGCGGTCAGCCACCACCTGGCGCTCCTCCGCGTCTCCGGCCTGATCGAGTCGCGTCGCGAGGGCAAGCACAACTTCTACAGCGTCCGCACCGACCACTTCGGCGAGCTGCTGGTCAGCCTCTTCTCGGCGTCTGGCAACATGCCGAAGAAGATCCGGTTCCATGATTTCACGCTCACCCACGATGGGAATTGATGAGGCCCATCGCTGAGCGTCTTGCTTCCCAGCACGGCGAGATTCCAGGCGGCGGTCGCGCGACCCCCTCAGGGGCCGAGCGACCGCCGCTCGGCCTTGCGCCCCGGGCCCCGGGAGGAGAAGCCTGACAGCGAGCCGGTTCGGCTTGACCCCGATCGGGGTTCCGAGCAAAATGCCGGCCTCTCGCCGAATGTCGCCTGATCCGTCCCTCGACGACCGCGGGAGGCGGGCGGTCTGCGGTTTTTCGAGCCTCGCCGACGGATCGGCGGGGCCTGGCCCGGGGGACGTTGGCGCCCCCGGCCTGGATCGGTTCCGGACCGCGACCGCGCGGTCGTACCAAGGAGGATGGGACGATGCTCCGATCGACTCGCGCGATCCTTGCGGTGGGCCTCTGCCTGGTGGGTGTCCTGGGGCTGGTGGGCCGCTCGTTCGGCCAGCAGAAGGCCGACGCCCAGGTCCGGCCGTCGGCCGCCCCGGCCGCCGCCGTGGCCACCACCGCCGACCCGTCGGCGGCCCGGATCGCCCCCAAGGGCGTCTCGATCGGCTCGATCGACATGGACAAGGTCCTCAAGGACTACGACAAGTTCAAGGTCGCCAACGAGACCATCCGGGGCGAGGCCCTGGCCCGCCACAACGAGCTGATGAAGATCGCCACCGAGGCGAAGCAGCAGCAGGAGACGTACCAGCGGATGACCCCCGGCAGCCCCGACGCCAAGAAGTGCGAGGACCGGATCACCCAGCTCAAGGCCCAGTTCGAGGCCGGCCGCGAGAACGCCGAGCGCGAGTTCACCCAGAAAGAGGCCGAGACCATGGCCACGATCTACAACGAGGTCGCCACCATGGCCCGGGGCGTCGCCCAGCAGCGCGGGATGGCCTTCGTCGTGAAGTACTCCGACCAGCCCGCCAGCGGCAGCGAGCCCAACTCGGTCGTCGCGGCCATGTCCAGGACGATCCTCTTCGCCGACCCGAGCGTCGACATCACCGCCGACGTGATCAAGTGGCTGAACTACCGCTACAAGGCCAGCGGCGGCCCGGCCCCGAAGAACATCAACGTCCCGCTGCCCGGCGCCCCGACCGGACCCGCCGGCGTGGCCCCGGCCGGACGGCCCGGCCTCCCGGCCCCCGGCGGGAACTGATCCGACGACCGAGTGGGCAGGGGTGGTCGGCCTGACCGCCCCTTCGCCCCGGTCCGGGCGTCGATCACAACTCTTCCCGCGGTTGGAGCCGGCAAAGGGCATGAGCATCGCCAGTCGTCCACAGCGCACGATCGCCCGCGAGGCCACCGTCCAGGGGGTCAGCTTCCTGGCCGGCCGGGACGTCCGGATCCGCTTCCTCCCCGCCGGGGCCGACTCCGGTGTGGTGTTCCGGCGGGTCGACCTGCCCGATCGGCCGGAGGTCCCGGCCCGGGTCCGGTTCGTGATCCCCCGCCAGCGCCGGACGACCATCGAGCGAGGGCCGGCCGTCGTCGAGATGGTCGAGCATGTCATGGCGGCCCTCGCCGGGCTCCGGGTCGACAACTGCGTCGTCGAGATCGACGGTCCCGAGACCCCCGGCTGCGATGGCTCCAGCCGTGCCTTCGCCGAGGCCCTCGTC
Source organism: Planctomycetota bacterium (assembly GCA_021777685.1). GTDB lineage: Bacteria > Planctomycetota > Planctomycetia > Isosphaerales > Isosphaeraceae > Tundrisphaera. The sequence goes on from JAJYDH010000321.1 coordinate 2,758, forward strand.
GACGCCGGACTCGTTGAGCAGGCCGCGAGCCGCGAGACGCTGGTCATCGACCGGCCGATCACGGTCCGCGAGGGAGACTCGATCCTGACCGCCTTCCCCGGCGAGCCGGGGCATCTGGTCCTCTCCTATCAGCTCGATTACGGCCCCCGGACGCCGATCGGCCGCCAGAGCTTCTTCGTGGACGTCGTCCCCGAGAGCTTCCGCGACGAGCTGTCCGGCAGCCGGACGTTCCTCCTCCAGGCCGAGGCCGATGCGCTCCGCAAGGCCGGGATCGGGTCGAGGACGACCGAGCGCGACCTCTTGATCTTCGGCGAGGACGGGGTGATCGGCAACGAACTGCGGTTCGCCGACGAATGCGCCCGGCACAAGACGCTCGACCTCCTGGGCGACCTCGCCCTGGTCGGCAAGGACCTCTCCGGGCACGTTGTGGCCCACCGATCGGGGCACCAGCTCAACGCCGAACTGGGCCGAAGGCTGCTCCAGGCCGCCGAACGCGACCATCCGGACTCGCAGGCCGCCGGCGCCCCGGTCCTGGAGATCGGCGCGATCCTCAGGGCACTCCCCCACCGTTACCCATTCCTCCTGATCGATCGCGTGATCGTCCTGGAGCCGGGGCGTCGGGTCGTGGCCCTGAAAAACGTCTCCTATAATGAGCCCTTCTTCCAGGGCCACTGGCCGGGCCGGCCGATCATGCCGGGGGTCCTGATCGTCGAGGCGATGGCCCAGGCGGCCGGGGTCCTGATCGGACATGGGGCGGAAAAGGGGCGCGAGGCGCTGCTCGCCTCGCTCGATGGGGTCAAGCTCCGCCGGCCGGTCGTCCCGGGCGACCAGCTCCGGCTGGAAGTCGACAGCGTCCGGTCCAGGGGCCGGGCGGTCCAGGTCCGCGCGGTGGCCCGGGTCGGCGACCGCGTGGTGGCCGAGGGTAAGATCCGATTCGTCCTGGTCGAGGTCGACCGGGCGGCATGAAACTTCATGAGACATCACGCGGGTCGCCGATGAGGAACTGAGGCGACTCGCCCCTCGGGGCAGGGGCCCTGCTCGGGAGGAGCGACGGGGAGGCACGAAGGGTCGCCCCGTGACAGAGGTAGGCCGGACGGATCGGCTCCAGGGAAGGAAGCCGGTCGCACATCTCAGGGATTCGAGGACTGTGACATGGCCTCTCTCATCGCCGAGACCGCCTTCGTCGACCCCCGGGCCGAGATCGCCGAAGGGGTCGAGATCGGCCCCTATTGCGTGGTCGGGCCGGACGTCAAGATCGGCCGGGATACCCGGCTGATCGCCCACGTCTGCCTGCTGGGCGTCGTCGAGATGGGCGAATCGAACGTGATCAGCCCCTTCACCGTGATCGGCGGCGACCCGCAGGACGTCTCCTATCACGGCGCCCCCACCCGCGTCGAGATCGGCAGCCATAACGTGATCCGCGAGGGGGTCACGATCAACCGGGCGACCGAGAAGGAAGACGGCGTCACCCGGCTGGGCAGCCACAACTTCCTCATGGCCACCTCCCACGTCGCCCACGACTGCAAGCTGGGCGACCGGATCACGATCGCCAACGGCACGATGCTGGGCGGGCACGTCCACGTCGAGTCGCACGCCAGCATCAGCGGCGGCGTGGCCGTTCACCACTACGCGACCATCGGAGGATTCAGCTTCGTCGGCGGCCAGTCGAGGATCATCCACGACGTCCCCCGGTACATGCTGGTCGACGGCAACCCCTCGAAGGTCCGCTGCATCAACGTGGTCGGCCTGAAGCGGAACGGGCTGACCCCCGCCGCCATCGACGCCCTGCACGAGGCCCATCGCCTGATCTACCGGGCCAAGATGAACGTCAAGCAGGCGGCCGAGATCCTGGAATCGCACGGGCACCTGCTGCCCGAGGTCCAGCGGCTCCTCGATTTCGTCGATTCGCAGCACGCCGGCAAGCACGGCCGGGCCCGGGAACGCTGGAGGAAGTCTTCATGAACCGCCTGAAAGTCGGAGTGGTCGGGGTCGGGCACCTGGGACGTCATCACGCCAGGGTCCTGTCCGGGATGCCCGAAGTCGAGCTGGTCGGCGTCGTCGACGCCCGGACCGAACAGGGACGGGCCGTCGCCGAGTCGTGCAAGACCCACGCTTTCACGGATTACCGGGACCTCTTCCACCGGGTCGACGCCGTCTCCGTGGCCGTCCCGACCGCCGCCCACCGCGAGGTCGCGGGCGCCTTCCTGGAGCGGGGCATCCCGACCCTCGTCGAGAAGCCCCTGGCCACCACCTTGGCCGAGGCCGAGCAGTTGGTCGAGCTGGCCGAGGCCCGCGACACGATCTTCCAGGTCGGCCACATCGAGCGCTTCAACCCGGCCCTGGGCGCCCTCGAAGGGCTGGCGTTCCGCCCCAAGTACATCGCGGCCGAGAGGTTGGGGACGTACACCTTCCGCTCGACCGACATCGGGGTCGTGCTCGACCTGATGATCCACGACATCGACCTGGTCCTCTCGATGGTCGAGTCGCCCGTGAAGTCGGTCGCGGCGGTCGGCGTGGGGGTCTTCGGCGGTCACGAGGACGTGGCGAACGCCCGGATCGAGTTCGAGGACGGCTGCGTGGCCAACCTCACCGCCAGCCGGGCGAGCTTCCAGGCCGTCCGGAAGATGCGACTCTACGGCCCCGAGGGGTACGTCACCCTCGACTTCGCCGCCAAGCAAGGCACGATCGTCCGCCCGTCCGAGCGGCTCCGCCGGGGCGAGGTGGAACTCGACGGCCTCGACCTGTCCCAGCCGGCGGCGGTCAAGGAGCGGATCTTCGGCAAGATCCTCCGGGTGGACCAGGTCCAGGCCGAGGGGCGAGAGCCGCTGGCCCTGGAGCTGGAGGATTTCGTCCAGGCGATCCGCACGGGGACCCGGCCCCGGGTGACGGGGGCCGATGCCCTCCGATCGATCAGGCTGGCCGACCAGGTGCTCCAAAGCCTCCGGTCGCACGCCTGGGAAGGCCGGCTCGACGGCCCGACGGGCCCCCACCACCTGCCCGAGCCGATCGCCGAGCCGATCGCCAATCTCCCCGCGCCCAAGTTCTTGCGGTACGGCGGGTCGCGGTCGGAATCGGCCCTGAGGAAAGAACCGGGCTGAACCGGCCCGTCCTCGACTCGACATCGCCCGGCCGGATTGGTTAAAATCCCCGATCCGGTGCGTGGGACGCACCCTGTCAACTGATCCGCTCCGCGTACCCCGGCAGTAAGGTTGATCCGATGGCCACCGAAGCTCCCGCGACCCCCGAAGCCGCCGCCCCCCGGACGCCGGCCGACCCCCGGCTCAAGGTCCTCAAGAAGTTTCACGGCAAGTTCCTGCCCAAGGGCGTGCTCCGCGAGCGCCACAAGGCCATCATGACCCGCTGGGACTCGGGCGATGACCACGGCGGCGTGACCGTCGAAGAGCTCAAGGCCCTCCTCAGCGATTGGCGAGGCACCCGCGAGAAGCCCCCCCGGATGCCCAAGGCCTGACCGGCGTCGGTCGCTTGATGGTGCTGATGCTGCCGGTTGTCACGGGATCGGTACTCCGACCCCGTGCATCCGCGCGCCCACGACATTTCAAAGCCAATATCCTAAAGGCTTCTGTCATAATGAGTTCGGGCGGATGTTTTTCGCGGACGAACTCGATCGGCGTCCCCAGGTTCCGCTCGAAGGCGACGAACTGCATCGACCCGACCGGGAAATTCCGCTCGGCGAGCAAGCGGCCCATCATCTCGCCGACGGCCACACTGGCACCGACCAAGGCATCGCTCTTCACGGCTCCGACCCTTCCCCTCGGCTGACTTGACAGGATCACGGGGTCGCGCGAACCCTGCTCGACCCGCCCGGCCTCGCCCCGAGCGATCATCGACCCCCCCTGCTTACGGTTTGCCCGATCCCTTTCCCGCGACGGGAACCCCGAGATCGGTCATCCGAACCCAGCATGGGCCGACGGATTCCGGCCTCCTCGGCGGGCCGCGCGCCCGGTCCTCGTCCAATCCGAACCCAGCCCTCGTTCCAATCCGAACCCAATGCCTTCTCCAATCCGAACGGCTTTGCACATAAACGATCGCCGCTGAGACTTTTTATGGGATGATTGGGAGGGCAGGAAAATTAGAGATCTCAGATTTGATATCCCAGATCTCCTATTTCCACTAGACATCCATAAACGGTCTCGGCGGCGAGAGAAAAAGTGCAAAGCCAATCCGAACCCAAAGTTCCAACTTCCCGACGCCAGGAGGGCGGGCCGGAGTCTGACCGCTCCGCCAGGGCCGGCGGAGATACTATCCCGATCGCGACGGCCGCCTAACACACTAACTTCAGGCCAGGAGTCGGATTTCCGAGCACCCATCCCAGTCGCCGTCGCTTGGCCCGGCAAAGTCGAATGATATGACCCTCAAAAGCCCTTCAAATTCCTCCGGATGGGTCGATTTTCGGTCGGAATTGGGCCGAATGCGGCCAAAATTGGCGCGAAATGGCGTCCTAAATTTAACTTTGCAGGGCCAAGAGAATAGAATTCGGTTGTACAGTCAGGAGACACGGTCTCGGTCAACCCGGCTCGGAGTCCGGGCCCGCCCTTCGGCCGGGGACCGGGCGAGCCCGAAACGTCGAGGATCCGGGAATCCGTCGGGCCGAGCCCGACTCCTCGCCGTTCACAGTCGCCATCTGGTGACGATTCGAGGTCCCGATCCCCAGCCACCCCGCCGAGTTCCCGGATAGCCTCCAGGAAGGTGTGTCAAGGTTCGATGAGCCCGTGAGGTCGTAGTCCATCGATTCTCATTTGGTATCCTGTCAAGGTGGGCAGTGCGGTCGTGTCCGCAATCTGTTGCATGGTCCATCCCTTCTGCTTATTCTGGACAGGAGTCGCAACCTACTATCCGGA
>JAJYDH010000322.1 GCA_021777685.1 Planctomycetota bacterium
TGAGCCGTAAACCATGACGGCGTCTGTCTTTTCTGCCTCCCTCTCCCTCTGGGAGAGGGCCGGGGTGAGGGTCTTGGCACCACCACCGGGGTCGGAATTGGCCGATTCGAGCCCGACTCGAGGAGCGACGCCCCTCACCCCCGGCCCCTCTCCCAGAGGGAGAGGGGAGACAGAAAGACCGTGCTTCGTTGATCTTACGGCTCGTCAAACGGTATTGTGGCAAGCCCTACCCTACGGGAATGCCAGAATCCGTTGGCGCACCCGCGGCGTTTCAGCCGAAGTACTCCGGCTCGTTCCCCGGTCGCCACTTGATATTGCAGCCCATGCTGGGACTCTGCTCGGGCGAGATGGGCTGGCCGGACAGGGCGGCTTCGAGAGCAGCCCGGAGATCCTTGCCGGTGATCGGGACCGAATTTCCCGGACGACTGCCGTCGAGCTGCCCCCGGTAGACCAGCGATCGGCCGGCGTCGAAGACGAAGAAGTCGGGCGTGCAGGCCGCCTGATACGCCTTGGCGACCTCTTGCGACTCGTCGTAGAGGTAGGGGAAGGTGTAGCCGAACTCCTCCTTCTCCCGGGCCATCATTTCAGGGGCGTCGTCGGGATGGGCGTCGGCGTCGTTCGAGTTGATCCCGACGACCGCGACCCCCTTCGCCTGATATTCCTTCGTCAGCCTCGCCAGTTCGTGGCGGACATGCTTGACATAAGGACAGTGGTTGCAGATGAACATGACCAGCAACACGGGAGCGTCGCGGAAGTCGACGAGGGCGACCATCGACCCGCTCGGCTCCCACAGCCGGAAGTCGGGGGCCCTGGAGCCGAGGGCGAGCATCGTCGAGGGGGTGAGCGCCATGAAATCGACTCCTCCGAGGAGCTTCGAGTCTTCGGTTCAGATCCCGTAAATCCGCCCGTACTTGCATCTTAGCGACCGGATCAAGGGCCGGTGATCCAGGCCGGTGCCGGTGGCCCGGCGGACCAAATCGGCCGCGCGATAACGCTGCCCGTCCCGGTGGATCTTCTCGCGGAGCCAGGCCAGCAGCCCGGCGAAGTCGCCCCGGGTGAAGGACCTTTCGAGGCCGCCGAGGTCGGCGTCGGCCTTGTCGTAAAGCTGAGCCGCGTAGAGGTTTCCCAGGGTATAGGTGGGGAAATACCCGATCAGCCCGGCGGCCCAGTGGATGTCCTGGAGGCAGCCCCGGGCGTCGTCGGGCGGGGTAATCCCCAGGTACTCGCGGTACTTCGCGGTCCAGGCTTCGGGGACGTCCTCGACGGCGAGCGCCCCGCCGATGAGCGCCTGTTCCAGCTCGAAGCGGATCAGGATATGGAGGTTATACGTCACCTCGTCGGCCTCGACCCGGATCAGCGTGGGCTCGACGCGGTTGATCGCGGCGTGAAAATCGTCGAGCCCGACGGCGTGGAGCGGCTCGCGGAAGACCCGGCGGGCGACGGGGAGCCAGTGCTCCCAGAACGACCGGCTCCGGCCGACAGCGTTCTCCCAGAGCCGGGACTGCGACTCGTGGACGCCGAGCGAGACGGCCTCGCCCATCGGCGTGCCGTGGTGCGCCGGGTCGAGCCCCTGCTCGTAGAGGCCGTGGCCGACCTCGTGGAGGACGCCGAAGAAGGCGCCCGAGAAGTCGCGAGGGTCGAACCGGGTGGTGATCCGGGTGTCGCCCGGCCCGATCCCGGTGCAGAACGGGTGCGCGGTCGTGTCGAGCCGGCCTTTCTCGAAGTCGAACCCAACCGCCGCCGCGACCATCTCGCCGAAGACCTGCTGGCGGTCGACCGGATAATCGCCGACGAGGCTCGAAGCCTTCGGCCCCTGGTCCGATCCCGCGATCGCGGCCACCAGCGGGACGAGGTCGGCCCGGAGGTCTTCGAACAGGGTCTTCAGGTCCGCGCCCCGGGCGCCGGGCTCGTACTCGTCGAGGAGCGCATCGTAGACGTCGCCCCCCCGGCTCAGGCAGGCGGCCTCTTGCCGCTTGAGGCCGAAGACCGCCTCCAGCCAGGGTCGGAACTTGCCGAAGTCGCTCGCCTTGCGCGCCTCGACCCACTCCTGCTGGGCGATCGAGGTGGTCCGGGCCAGCTCCTCGACGAGCGACCGGGGGAGCCGGGTCACGCGGTCGAACCCCCGGCGCCATTCGCGGACGTTGGCCGCCTCGGGCGAGTCGGGATCGGCCACGATGTCCGAGCCCTCGACCTCCGCCAGCAGCTCGCCGACGACCGGGTCGGTCGCCCGCTCGTGGTGCAGGCCCGCCAGGAGCGCCATCTGGTCGCCCCGGAACGACGACCCACCGCGAGGCAGGTACGTCTGCTCGTCCCAGCCGAGCAGGCTCGAACACGAAGCCAACAAGGCCCGCTCGCGCGACCGACGGACGAGTTCCCCGTATGCTGCCCGACTTTCCACGATCAACCCCTCTCAACCTCGGTCACGGACAGGGAGATGGCTGCGTCGAGAACCAATGCCATCGGATGAACCGTAGTACCTCGCGGAGTCGCCATTTTCTGCCTCCCTCTCCCTCTGGGAGAGGGCCAGGGTGAGGGTCGTGGCACAACCAACGGGTTCGGAATCGGTCCGTTCGAGCCTCACTCGAAATGCGACGCCCCTCACCCCCGGCCCCTCTCTCCCAGAGGGAGAGGGGAGACAGAAAAACCACGGCGGTATTGGATCTCGACATCGCCCGCTGGGATTTCCAAGTCGAACCCGACGAGATCCCATCCCGTGCCACGATCCTTGTTCATTCAAACCCACCGTCGACGGCGGTCGACCCTGGTGATTGCGATCGACCGTCAACATTATCGCTTTCCCGGGCCGCGCGCAAACACAGATCCCCGGCCGATGGCGAAAGTTGGCTCGCCAGCCGCCGGGGATTGAATTTTTCCTGTTCCATTCCAACCCAACCGGATCAGAACGACGAGGCCCCCCAGGGCCAGGCCGCGATCTTGGCCCAGACATACCAGGCGAGGAACAGCCCGCTGCCGGCGAGCACCGACGCCTCGGTGGCGATCTCCCTCAGGATAGCCCGGCTCATGGTTGCCTCCTCGTCTCCGACCTCGGGTCGGCCCTGTTCTGGTTCCGGTCGGACCTCCGCCCCTTTTCGGGGTACCTTCACGCATTCTTCATCATTGTACGCCGGGAGTCCAGTGCCGGTTCGAGATCGGCCGGCGGCTTCAATGCTTCGTGCCCATGTCCGGCAATCGCAACGTCTCCTCGAAGCGCCGGACGACGGAGCCTTTCGGGAGGTCGTGGAACCGGCCGGCCTGGTAGATCATCGAGCCCCGGAGGACGGTCGCGTCGACCCGGCCGGTCAGGACCCGGCCGCCGAGGGGCGTGGCGGACCTCCGACGGCGGAGGGGGTCGGGGTCGGCGAGGAAGTTCGCGTCCGGGTCGAAGATGACGAGGTCGGCGTCGGCGTGAGGCTCGATCGACCCTTTCGAGCCCGAGAGCCCGAGGATCGAGGCGGGCCGCCCGGCCATCCATCGGGCCACGTCGTCCGTGGTGAAGCCCCGACGCCTGGCCTCGGTCCAGACGGCAGCGAGAGCGTGGGGGAGCGGGGTGTATTCGTGCGGGAGATGGCCGTCGAGCCCCGGCGCCGGGCGGGACGAGTGGCCGAAGACCCGAGGATGATCAGCACCGACGGAGTCGATCAGGCCGGAGGTCAGGCCGTCCCAGAGCCGCTCGCGGTCGTCGGGCCCGGGGCTCCTCGGGTTGAGATTGAGCGTCGGCGCCTCGTCGACGATCTCCGATCGGGCGAAGCACAGGTGATGCGGGCAGGTCTCGACGGTCAGCGGGAGCCCCTCGGCGCGGGCCTCGGCGATCATCGGCAGGGCCTCGGAGCCGGTCGGGTGGATCAGGTGGACGTGACAGCGGGACTCGCGGCAGAGCCGGATCAGCAGGCGGATCGCGTCGAACTCGCGCCCCGAGAGCGCCGAGGCGAATCGACCGGTCTCGCCCGGGGGCGGCGGGGCGACCACCCGCTCGGCGTGGAACAGGAGCGGCCGGCCGAGCCTCGCCAGGGTCGCCATGGTGATCCGGAGGTCGGATTCGATCGACGTCTTGACCCCGCCGCAGCCGACCGGGTCGAGGAAGGCCTCGATGCCGATCACGCCCGCCTCGACCCAGGGCTCGATCAGATCGGTGTTGCCGTGGCCCAGGCCGATCACCAGGCCGCAGTCGACCCGGAGCTTCCCCCGGGCGGCGTTCATCCGGGTGTTGAAGCCCGAGGGGGAATTCGAATCGGGAGAGTCGTCGGGCGGCAGGTCGATCAGCGTGGTCACGCCCCCGACCGCCGCGTCGTCGGTGGCCTGCTCGAACCCGCCTTGCCCATGCTCCCTCGGCTCGTCGACGTGGAGCGCCACCAGCCCCGGGAGCACCAGGAGGTCGCCGACGTCGAGGATCACGCCCTCTCGATCGTGTCCGTCGTGCTCGGCCAGGGCCTCGATCTTCTCGTCGCGGATCACGAGATCGGCGGCGAGGGTGCCCGAGGGCGTCACCACCCGCCGGCTCCGCAAGGTCCATTCCCCGGAGATCATCAGGACCGCCCCCGCCGGGACCCGTCATAGGACCGAGTGACCTGCCCCGGTCGCTGTCATCGGACTATCATCCTGTGAGTGGACGACACAATCCAGACGCCCCCGAAGCAGTTCGGATCGGATTCATCCCCAGGCCCCTCGTCGAGCGACGGGCGTGTACTCATCTCGGCGTCAGAACAGCCCGGATGGGGCGAAATCCCGGTCATCTTCCGGCTAGAAGCCTGTCGACCGATTCGACGGCGATCGGGTGGTAGAACGGCCGGGCCCTGGCGTAGATCGCCCTGGCCCTGGCGAGGCCGTCCGGGGTCCGGATCAGCTCGCGGTAGATCGGGATCAGGAACTTCCGCCGGCCGATCGAGGTCAGGAACGCTTCAAGCCGCGCGTCGGCCGGCCGGTAGCCGTTCCGGACGGCCATCAGGAGCCAGAGGGCGGCGATCTCCGCGTTCTCGCGCCCCGTCAGGCCGAAGGCCGTGTCAAGCTCTCCCAGCCGGTCGACCGGCAGCTTCTCGGGGAGGGCCCGGAGGAAGTGGAGCCATTCCTGGGTCGACCATTCCCCGGTCGCGAGCCGGTCGGCCGGCGTCCTGCCCGTCGACCAGTCGGCCGCGGCCTTCTCGACGAGGACCAGGCGGTCGGACGTCGGTTCGACGAACGGCGCCTTCAACCCGGGCGACTCGACCCAGGCGGCCAGGTCGATCTTCGCCGCCGCGTCGGGGTCGGTCGCGAACAGCCGGGCCTTGAGGTCGGCCAGGAAGTCGCCGGTCGTGATGCTCTGGAAGGCATGACGGTTGAAGTAGTCGAGCAGGAAGGCGTCGAACCGGGTCCGGCCGAAGGCTCGCTCCAGCTCGGTCAGGAACAGGGCCCCCTTCTCGTAGGCGACCTGCGTCATCCCCTCGTCGGGGTCGCGGCCGTCCAGGTCGATGTGGAGGACCTGGTCGCGCTCGGGGAGCCGGGCCAGGTCGTCGCGGAGTTCCCGGAGGCCGAGCACGGCCTCGATCTTCGCGCGCTCGACGCCGTAGACGTCCTCGACGATCCGCCGTTCGATGTAGACGGTGAACCCCTCGTTGAGCCAGAAGTCGCGCCAGGTGGCGTTGGTGACGAGGTTCCCCGACCACGAATGCGCCAGCTCGTGGGCCACCAGGGCGACGAGCGATCGGTCGCCGGCCAGGATCGTCGGCGTGGCGAAGGTCAGCTTGGGGTTCTCCATCCCGCCGAACGGGAAGCTCGGCGGGAGGACCAGCAGGTCATACCGGCCCCAGCGATACGGGCCGAACCGCCGCTCGGTCGCGGCGATCATCGCCTCGGTGTCGGCGAACTCGAACGCGGCCTTCTCGACCACCGAGGGCTCGGCCCAGACCCCGGTCCTCGGCCCGAGCGGCCTGAAGGCCAAGTCTCCCACGGCCAGGGCTATCAAATAGGAAGGGATCGGCCGGTCCATCGCGAACTCGAAGACGGTCGGGTCGCCTCCCGACGGCTTCCGGTCGGCGGCCATGACGGCGGTCAGCCCTTCCGGGACGCGAATCCTGGCCGAATAGGTGATCCGGACGCCCGGCGAGTCCTGGAGCGGTATCCACGTCCGAGCCTGGATCGCCTCCGACTGCGTGAACAGGAACGGGTGACGTCCCCCCGCCGTCCTCGATGGATCGAGCCACTGCAAGGCCCCGGCCGAGGGGGACGTCCGATATCGGACCGAGACGAGGTCGACGCCCGCGGCGAGCGGGACCCTGAGCGAACCGCCCCGGATCGGGTCGCCGGGAATCTCCTCGACCCCTTCGACGCGGGCCGGCTTCCCCCCGCCGGTCGAGGCCGTGACCTCCTCGATGGTCAGCCCCTTCGCGTCGAGCACGAGCGGGGCGTCGGGCGGCGAGCCCGTCCTGCGCTCGAACCGGATCGCGGCGGTCCCCCGGAGTTCCTTCCGCCCGAAGTCGATCGCCAGATCAAGGTCGACATGCCGGACCCGGACCTGATCCGGGTTGCCCGACGAGTGAGAATCGCGCCGCCCGTCGGTTTCCATCGCTCCGAGATCTCCCAGGCCCGCGATCCCCCCGACCAGGACGAGACGAAGCCATCGACCAGGACTTACCACCGATGCCCCTCCCTTCCTCGACGATCCCTGACGGCCTTCGACTCTATCCCGGCCGGGATGGATGCACCAGCGGTCAGGCTCCCGGGAGTCGAGGAGGCTCGATCGGGCGGAGGTTGCGAAATTTTGGAACAAGCCACGGCCATCCGGGGTAATGTCCTTTAACCTTCGCGATAACAAGAGTTACATTGCATCTTGAGTGCTCGGATGGGCGAAAACGCTCGCTTCGAGAAAAAAGCGCAAACGCGACTCTCCGGCGTCTCGTACATTGGATACGCTAGGTCGTCTTGTTGAACATTTGGCATACCCTTGCGAAGCATGGTCGATTCTGGTGCGATAACCTGATCGATCGGATTCCGCCGGGTTTCGCCTTCCTCCGCCTCGCCTTGCCTTCTGCCGCCCCGGTTGCGCGCCTTTGGTCCGTCCCTGCCGCCTTTCCGTCCCCTCGGGACGGGCCAACCCGGCGTCGTGGCCTTCGAATCATCGAGTTCGCTGGTCTGTTCGCGGCCCTTGGGGCCGCCTCGGCGGGTCGCTCCGGCCCCGATCCGGGACGTTCACTTTTATCGAAGAGGGAGACGATCGATGGATCAGACGATGGCCGGGCGACTCTTCAGCCGCCGAGGATTCATGACGGTGGGCGCCGCCGGGTTCGGCCTGACGCTGGGCGACTTCTTCCGGATGAAGGCCCGGGCGGACCTGAAGACCTACGCCCCGATCGCCGCGAAGGCCGACTCGATCATCCACATCTTCCTGCCGGGCGGCATGGCCCACCAGGAGTCGTTCGACCCCAAGCCGTTCGCCCCGGTCGAGTATCGCGGCGAGCTGTCGCACATCCCGACCAAGATCGAGGGGGAGTTCTTCAGCCAGACTCTCCCCCAGACCGCCCAGATCGCCGACAAGATCACCGTCATCCGGTCGATGACCCACGGCGCCGCCGCCCACGAGCGCGGCACGCACAACATGTTCACCG